>NZ_CP039728.1 GCF_005154805.1 Bacillus sp. S3 | reverse complement strand
TTATTAATTATAATATTATTCAATATATATTTATAATATACTAGACTATATATTTTATATGTGATAAATTAATATTATCAAGGATAAATTTCCCAAAAGGAGGATAGTTTGAATTTTAAACAATCCTTGATTGAGCGAACATTAAAAAACTTTAAAAAGGGCTGATTGCTATGATTAAAACATTTACTTTTGAATTACCTTCTATTTTAGTGACAATAGATATTCCGGAAGGTTTGAGCGATAAAGAAATACAAGCTTTGGCGGAAAATGAAGTAGTTAAACAAATTTCAAAGAAGTTTCCCAAAGGTTATAGATATGGAGTTACAGAAGGCACAGTTATTTCAGATGCTGATGTTATTCCAGGGCGTCCTGTCAAAATGAAGGATAGCGGAACTATCGGAATTATTTATGAGGTTAAGCCTAGCCAAAAATATCCGATAAAAGTAGTGTTGGAGAATGGGCAATTGCAGGGGTGTACAAAGGCAGCTCTCGAATCGGTATCGAAACGGACTAAGATTGAAAAATTAATCACAGGCCGACAAGATTGGGAAAAAACACTTGGTTGGTTAACTGGTAAAACAGCTTACTTTGTTAACGCTGGAAAAATAATACCAGTAGTTATTAATGAAGTTAGGAATGGAAAAGAAAAAAGCGATAATTGTAGGGCACGAAGCCACTGGTGAATTTTATTCCCTAGAACTTAATCATCAAAATAAATTATTCGATTCTTACATAGATGCCGATAAATACTTGGTAAAACATTAATTTTCTTCTGAATTTAGTACAAGCCACAGATTTATATATGAAGATGTGGTTTCTCTTTACATTTTTGTAACTATTTAAGTAGAAATCATTTGATTATAATAGTCTATAGATACAGCTAACAGCTAGAAATCTTTCACCACTTAAAGAAAGGACTAGCCAATGAAAGAAAATTTTAATACAGATGATAAAAGGGTTCGGAAGGGATCATATGAAATCCGAATTACAACTTATTATTTGACTAAACTTAAGGCCTCCACACGTATCGAAATAAGACGGTTAAAAAGTTCAAGGGGTTCAACTGTAGAAATAGAACTACTACACGGTGATGGGGTTCTTGTATTAAAGCATTCCTACATAAAGACTGTTCTTCAAAATCCAACTAAGGTAGAAATAGATAATCTTATTGAAGAGTATATACATTATGCAGAGGAAGCAAATCTAATCTAAATAGGGAGGGAGATATAATGGAAGTCCATGAACCAGCTGTGAGAAAGATAACCTTAAGGAGAGATAAAACATATCGAGCCAGACTGATTTGGCGCAAACCTGGTTATTCTGAAGTTGCTCTTAAGGGCTATTATATCTTTCCTCTAAAAACTCATTGCTATTTTTATGATGATGTAGCTTTAACTAAGTTAAAGGGATGTTTCCCTTTACATTGGTTTAACGATTTTCAGGAAATTAGCAATATAATAGAAGAAACTAGTTTGGAAGATTCCCTTAACCTTCAGCCAGAAGGCAAAAATTGTTCTTCTTTGGAATTAGGAGTAGATACAGGCTTTCAGCAATTAACGCTTTTTTAGGGAGAAGCAATTACTGGAACCAACTATGGCACTAAAAAAGTGTAGTATTAGAAGCAAATGGAAGAAAGGTGCGAAAGATGGAGAGAGAAAATAAAGACAACATAGTTACAACTAGTAAAGCTGCTGAAATGTTAAAGGTTAAGCCCTCAACCATCCATAGGTATGTTAAAGAAGGAAAACTAAAACCCGTTTACGAAGATAATTGGAAAATTGACACCACTAAATTGTTTTTTAAAGAGGATGTTGAGTCATTAAGAAATAAGCTTGCAAAACCAGGAATAACAACTGGAGAAGCTGCGGAGTTACTTGGAGTTCATCCCACGACCATTGCACTATATATTAACCAAGGGGAACTAAAAGCTGAAAAAATGAAATATAGAGGGAGAGAAATTTATTTTATAAGTCCTTCAGAACTAGAGCGTTTTAAAATGGAGTTTATAGAAAGTAAAAAGAGAGAACGAAAGGAATTTTATGATAAAGAAAAAGGGTATGCATGGTTTCAGTCCTTCAAGGACCTTAGTGGAAATCCAGGTAATAGAATCCTTTTAGATGATGATGAACAGCCATACTTATCTACCGTTAATGGTGAAAATATTTCATACATTGAGATAGAGAAAAAAGGATATGAACCAATAAAGCCTATAAAGGATATTCCATATATCACCAAAAGAGGCTTTGCAAAATTTATTTTTGAAGAAAATGAACGGTTTTATGAAATAATTGAGTTATTCTATGAATATCTGGGCCCAAAGAATATGAAGGTATATATAAACAAAGGTAATATAATTGTTGAAGTTAAGCCAATATTAATTCCAGAGATACCATCTGAGGAAATTTTAGAAGAAATATACGAATCACTAAATAGGGGAGATGTGATCAAGCGTTTAGACGGGATTTATATAGATAGCGACTTAGAACTGTTAACGGTGGCAGCTCCTTCAATATTAAAACAAAAAATTAAGGAAGATGCAGATTCTAAGAAAATGAATATTGAAGAACTAGTCATCGAGATTCTAAACAAGCATTATAATCTATAAATTAAAAAACAATTAACGGCACAATTCGATTCAAATAGTTAATTAACTTTTGTTATTCATAGAAGTGAAATATGTTAGAGCTGGTATTTATTTTAACTATAGTTTTAAGTATCATTTGCGTTCTTCTTGAATCCGGATTTCTTTGGTCTATTGTAGCGGCCATTATTTTAATTTCCGCCTCTATACCTTATTGTAAAAACGAGAGTTAAAGCAGACTGAAAAAGTATTGGAAATGATTAAATATTCATAGCAGTCCCGGAATTTTTTAGTATAGGAAAGGGAGGATAAAAAGGATATATAACTTTAGGGTCGCATGACTTTATTTATTGGCGGCCCGCCTTCTACTATTGATCTAAAATGTGACGTAATGGAGGAAAACGATGAAAACATATGTTGTTAAATATACGCAACACGAAAAGGTGTTTACAGATCTTCAATTTGCCATTAAGGAAGCAGAAATATTAAGCAAAACAGGTGTTCATACCTATGTGTATTCAGAAATTGACGGGGTTAGAGATGAAGAACCTTTTTACTCTTGCACTTGGGAAATCTAGTTCACAGTTCGAAACATATAGTTCAAAAATACGATTGTAACGAAGGGGAGAAAATTGTGAAAAAAGCGAAAAAGTTAGTTGATTTAACTGATGAAAAACTTGATGTTATTGCATATTTTGAAGATAATGGAAAGTAAGTTTTTCAACTTTCTTTCGAAGATACTATTTTGAGATTAACTGATGAACAGGTTCAGCGACTTTGTGGCGATTCAGAAAAATAAATAACGCCCTATATAATTCAAGTGTTAATTAGGCACAAATTGTTAAGGAGAATAAAAAGTGAACGATGATTTATGGTTGATAAAATTTAGCTTGATAGGACTTGTTATTGGTTTGTTTTTCTTTGGTTGTATTTATCTCTTTTTTAATGCGTAAATCGAATTAAATATAAATATAAGGTATACAAATATTAGCAATTAATAACCTGATTCCAAAAAAAATTAAATACTATGACATTTTATATTTAAAATGGTAATATAAGGAAAATTACATAATTTTAATGGGACAGACCCAGAGAGTCATTTATAAAGTAATGGCTACTTTGTGGTCTTTTTCGTTTTTTAAGTAGGGAGAAAAAATTGAAGACGGCTGAGAATAGAAGGAGGGAAATGAATGAGACGATCCTCAATCGGCAATTTCAAGGGGAAGTCTATATTATGACCTCAGGTATAATTTGGAAGTCTCTAGTGCTTAAAAACTTTAATAAGATAAAAAGAGGGGAACTGTCTCTTGATGAGTTAGTCTTACAGCTTGAATTAAAAGGGGGAGTTAAGTATGCACAGAAACATAGTATTGTCGGTTATCCTATCCAAGAGTGTCTACATTTTATAGCTAAAGTGACGAAACAAACAATCGAAATAAAATAAACAGGGAGTGAGAAAGTGATAAAACATTTATGTTTATTTTTTTTAATCTTATCTTTGCTAACTTCGTGTTCATCTTTTGAGAGTCTTATTTCTATGAAAAAAAGACCTGATTATGATGTAATTGAACAAGAAGGACAACTTGAAACCAAGAAACCACTCTTGAAAAATATTCTAAATGCCGAGGACCAGGAGCAAAGCAATACTTCAGAAAGAAGTTCTTCTACTGAATCCCCTGCAGCTCCAGAATGAAGTTAAAGGTAGGAGAACAGTTAAAGTAACTAAGGTAATAGATGGAGATACTATTGAATTTCAAGACCCAAAAACCTGAGCGACCGCCAAAGGACGTTTGTTAGGCATAAATGGAACCGAATTTACGAAAGAGAAACAATTATATGGTAAAGAAGCAACAGAATTTTTAACTGATTTAATACTTGGAAAAGAAATTCAGATTGAAATCGATCCTAATGCAAGTATCACTGATAGGTACGGTAGATATTTAATTCATACTTTTATTGGTGGAAATAGTATTATAAAAATACTAATCATGGAAGGCTTAGTAAGAGTGGCATATCTCTATGACAAATATAAATATATTGATACATACCAAGAAGCTGAAACTATTGCGAAACAGGCAGAAAAGAATATCTGGAGTATTCCGGGGTATGTAGATAATAAAAACGGATTTAATATGGATATTATAAAAGAGGATGTAAAAGAACAAATCAAAAATAAACTTGGCAAAACCACATCTAATTTTAAGGAGAAATTATTTGAAAAAATAAATAAAAATACTTCAAGTAATAATTAATATAAAACGCACATAAAGAAGGACTTTTGTACTATAATATAGGAAATAATTACAATTGTAGAATGAAGGTGGGAACAATTCTGAAAAAACTAATAGGGCTTAATTTAAAGACGATAAATAATAATGAAGAAGAGTTATCGATATGTTTAGAGGGAAAGGCCATTGATGAGTTAGAATTAATAAGTAAATCGATTGAAACTCTATCCAAACAGATAGAACTAAAGGAATTGTCCAATGATGAAGTAGAACGGTTTAATAATGAAGTAAAAAAGGTACTTTTTGCTGTTGCAGAAAACTACAGGGATGCAGGGTTATTAGAACATTTAAAAAAACATCTAGAATCTATATCTTCATCCCTTTAAAAATGAAACGTATGAATGCTAATATTTTAATTCAATGTTCTGCTAAAACTAAAAACTCATTCATCAATTAGGCTGTATTCCATAAATTTAGGGATATGGTCTTTCTTTATTTCAGGCATTTCATTGAGGAAAATTGAAGTATACATTGAGTGGAAAAGTTGCTATAATTTACATGTAACAATTTTTTCTTTTTGATTTTCTAGCAATATACTAAATTGCGAAACTAACAAACGGGCAGCCTTTGGGTTGAAGATTTTACAGGCATTTTTGTGTCTAAAATCAGATACTCCAAAGGCTGTTTTTTGTGTCTTCGGAAGGAGGAAGGGTTGCAAACACACTATTTAGGGGGAATAAAAATGATGGAATTCAACCAATTATCTGAGCAAGCAAAAAGCAAAGCCATAGAAGGTTTTGTAAAGGCAGCTAAAGGATTCCTGAGCATCCAGGGTATTAATCTTGATCACGCTAAAGAATTTCTCTCCCACAGCAAGGTTCATCGCTACAATTCTGACGGTGTTTTAGTTGGTAAGATTAAAGGCCCGAAAGAAAATAGAAGGTTTGAACCGGGTAATCTTTATTAGGGAGTGATGATAGTTGTATAAAACAAAGCGACATTTAACCCTCAACTTATTTTATACTCATGAACAATAATCGGGTCAGATTATGAGGTTGTTGAGGAAAATCAAATATCCGCATAAATTAATTTCGAAATTGAGAGGTTGTAATAGTTACCTACAGATTCGAAATAAAAGGGTATTGCTTGCACAGCATGTTCGTGATTGGGATTTACCTGATGTTGGAAGGAAAACAGGATTTCTGTTATAGGAGCGTAAAATTAAAAAACTTTAAGAATCATTGCTGCTTAGGGCTGAATAAAACAAATGTGAGAGGTAAAGAAACTAACTATGTTTCTTTACCTTTTCTATTTTAGGAGGAAGTTTGATGTTTGCAATAACAAAAAAGCCAGCTGACATTCTAACTAAAGTTGGAGATTACTATGAAGTAACTGTCTTGGAAGATATTGATCTTGAAGGCGGGGAAATAACTTCAATTATCCGCGGTGAGTTAAGAGGATGGGAGTATGATGAAAGAGTTGGAATAGCAACTGTTCTAATATGGGAAATTGGAGCATCCAAAGCTGAAGAATATTACGAAGGTGACATTGTTGCTGTTAGCCCAATAGACCTGCCTATAGAACCGGAAGCTATGTTTTTTGAGCCATATAAGGGAAGGCCGGTATCCATTGGTTCCATTGTCGATGTGTATAGAAACTTGCACACCAATAATGGATACAGTATTCGTTGTTCCAAAACCGGTTTAGTATTGCACACTGTAGTACTGTTCGGGTAAAAAATGCTCGATTTCATTGTATCAGAAAGCAGAAGAAAGAAAACAGTGAAGGAAATAAGGAAACGTGTCCATGCGTTCGTGGAGAACTGGTTTGATTTAATGAACAGATTCCAAGAGATTTTTTAAGAGTTTGTTATAATCCGTTCCATACCTCCTTGTTCATGGAAGCAAGTACGAATCTTCCAATTTTAGAGGCAGAGGAAGTTATTTGTTCAGGTAAATATGCTTATGCAAAGAAGAAAGCCGCGGAACAAGAACTTTTCGGTTTTGGGGTGAAAGCCATGAATAAGCATGATTTTCCAAAATGGATATTCAAGACATCAAAGGATGGTTACCCATTTGCATTTCGCAATCTTCGTTGTGTTGAGGGGTATCATGCTGCTGTTCGAGTAGGCTTTGATGGGGTCTTGGTTTGCGTATTGTATGGAAGAGCCGGGGATTGTAAATGAGGATTTCGAGGAACTTAAGACTCTTCTTTATTCATTCTGGAAGTTGAAAGAGAGTCTTAATCTTGCAGTAAACTATTAATCTATAAACAGGGAGTAAGGATAATGCATCAATTATCATTAATAGATTTTGAGGTAACTATTGAAAATAAAGTGGAGAACGGAAAACAAATTGAACTTTTTCCGATAGATGAGTATGACCATATTATTGTATCCGCCTCTGGAGGAAAGGACTCTATGGCCTGTTTATTCTATCTATTAAATATGGGGGTACCTTCCGATAAGATCGAGCTTTGGCACCAGAGTATTGATGGAAAAGAAAAACAGTATGTTGAACTAATGGATTGGCCAGTAACAGAATCCTACATAGAAGCAGTTGGAGAACACTTTGGAATAAAGACAGCATATCAATGGAGAGCGAATGGGATATATGGGGAATTGCTCCGTAAGGACTCTTTAACTGGCGATATATATTATTGTGAAGATGGTAAAACCGTTCATTTACCAACTAAAAATGGTAAAAAAACAACTCGTTTAAAGTGGCCGGCAATGAGCCCCGATTTACGGGTTCGTTGGTGGTCTCCTTATGTCAAAATAGACGTATTTAGAAGGGTTCTCAACAATCACCCGCGGTTTCAGGGTACTCGTGAAGAACCAAAGAAGATCCTTGTTTTAACAGGGGAACGTAGAGAAGAATCACCAAATAGAGCAAGATATTTAGAATTTGAAATTCATCCTTGCAGCTCAATGAAAAGGATTGTCCATGCATGGAGACCAGTTATTGATTGGACAGAGCAAAAAATTTGGGATTCTTATGAAAAACGCAGATTTCTTCCGCACCCAGCTTATTTGCTAGGATGGAATCGAACCTCATGTTTCGGATGTATCTTTAGCACCGCGGACTTATGGGCGATGATGAGAGAAATCGCACCTGACCGTTTTTATCTATTGGTCCAGCTGGAAAAGGAATTAAATCATACGATAGATACGAATCGCTTAACGTTAGAACAGAAGGCGAATTTAGGTTCTATTGAACGGTTGCCAAAAGACAAACGATTAAGCCAGTGGGTTAATCTTGCGTTATCCAAGAATTTTAATAAAGAAGATTTAATCATGAGGAAATGGGAAGTATCCGCAGGAGCATTTCATGGATATATGGGTGGACCAGCAAAATATTAAACAAATTCAGAAGACAGAGCTTAAGCGGTTCTGTCTTTCTATTGAATCGGAAGAAATAAAAGTGTAGAAGGTTAAATTAATCCGTAATTTAAGGACATTTGATCGAAACGGGAATCCTAGAATCTTTTAGGAATCCCCAGTTTTGAAATTGACAAAGGCTGTAGAGAGTCGTTCGATTTTCCCGGTTTAGGAAAATGAACATAATCAGTTAGCCTTTATTATTTAGCGGTAATTGAAGAAAACAAAACCATTAAGGGAGAGATAACTCTATGAATAAATTAGGAGTTGAAAATTTTAAAAAGACAGTCTCAATTGGTGATGAATTAAGTGTTAATACAAGGGAGTATTCTTATTACGGTAATGTAACTTCTATTGACGCTGACTCATTTGAAATCGATGAAGGCGGTTTGAAATTTAATATCTATTACGCTCATGTATGGGCTTATTCAATTCACTAAAACACTTTTAATAGGAGGAAGTAGCTTGCATAAAAGAACCCCATTCTTTTGGATTTTTTATAAAATCTCAACAAATATATACATCATTACCAACGATAATGATTTAAAAGATGGCTCGCTGGGAGACCTTTTGGATGATGGATATGAAATTGTTTGGGATAGCGCAATGTCAAAAGAAACAGCAAAGGTATTAGCTCTAGAACAAATTGAGACTTTTCTAGATTGGTATCAAAAGGACTATCCGTTAGATACCATGATTTTGGAACTGCCTCAACCATTAAGTCTTGTAACAGTTCCAATAAGTTTTAGGGAAGCCAGCGAGTTTATCAATAAACACCATCGGCACCATATCGCCCCCCAAGGCCATAAATTTTCAATTGGCTTGAGTGATGGCGATAAGCTAATTGGAGTAATAATGGCTGGTAATCCAGTAGGCTCTTAGATGATGGCTTTACATTAGAAATTACAAGGTGCTGTATAAAATCTAGCATCTATAAAAACAGTGTGACAAAGCTTTTTTCGGCAGTGTATCAAGCAGCAAAAGCAATGGGATACACTAAACTCATCACATACACATTAGAAACCGAAGATGGTGCTTCATTAAAGGCCTGTGGCTTTAACCTGAATGGAATTAGTGATGGGGGATCATGGTCCAGTAAATCAAGGAAACGACTTGATAAAGCACCTACTTGTCCGAAAAAAAGATGGGTAAAGAAAATCAGTTAAAAGGGGAAAAAATTATGGATTTTTTATTAAATTTACTTCAACTACCTTCTGTTTGGTTGTTGGTAATCGGGTTAATTATTTTATATGTAATTATTAAAGTAATTCGTTCAATTGTAGAAATAGTGCTAAGTCTTGTTTTTACTGCCTTCAGTTTATATAGGGTTTATCTATTTTTACAGAATTACCTTTAATTAAAATCAAGTTAAGGAGAGCTTGTTCAACAGAATGGGCTCTTTGTATTTTAAGGAGGATATCGAAATGTATAAAGAATATGACCTTAATGCTAGGGTTGCAGAGAGGAAATTTAGAAGGGAAATAAAAAAGCAGGGTTATTTCCGTACTGTTAAAGGAGCAATTAACTATCTTGTTGATTATGAGAAGGATTGTATATATTTAAAATCAAATAAAGGTGCTAAAGCCTTTCGATTAAGATGCGATACGGTTCGTAGGGCGATAAGTTATATGTACTTTAAAAGAACAGCTGTAAGAAAGGAAATGGAAGTCTTTAGAGAGTTTAGTTCAGCCTTATTTGGCATACTAAATCATATTTTCAGATACATTTCTAAATTACAGACTCTTAAATTTGGTGAATTACGTATTTCCCTGATTGGTACATTATTTTTTGCATCCAGTCTTGAGAGATCACCTAAATTACTCGAAAAAGTACTTAAGAAGATAGGAGTTAAACGTGTTCTATTTAACTATAAATCTATTGTAGAGTCATCTGAAACATTAAATATGCTAGAAAAATATGATTTGTATGCTCTAATAGATTCCGGTGCCTTTAGTTTTTTTAATGAAAAGAAAAAGAGGGGAAAGAAAGCGGTACAGCAACAAGAGTTATTTCCAGAGTCGGTCATGGATGATTTTACTCTTGAAGGGTATGCCAAGTTCATTAATGACAATATGCATAATAAGCGCATTTTGGGATTTCTGCCTTTAGATGTTGTCGGTGATCCACAAAAAACAAAAGAAAACTATCGTAAATTAAAGGAGTTGACACCAGGCGCCACCATCTAACCGGTTTGGCAATTCACTGATTCCATTAGTGAATTAGAGTGTTTGGTTAATCAAGAACATGAGGTTATCTCTATTGGTGGAATGGTACCCTTTCTTAGCAGCCGTAAGCCTTTTATTCGTACTGTATTGGATAAAGTGTTTGCCAAATTTCCAGAACAAAATTTTCATGCATTAGGGTTAGCGGATGAATTGTTGTTGGAATATAACTTCTTCAGTAGTGATTCCACAGCCTATCTAAATGCAAGGAAATATGAAGATGGAAGAAAAGTATATCTGCCGAGCGGGAAACGTATCAAAGCTCCAGATGATCTGTCTACAACGGAGATTATTATTCAAAATATAAAGTTCTTGTTAAGTCTGGAAAATCTTTTCGAGAACAAACAACTTACATTCGATTCATTTAATGAAAGGGGAGCTTAATAATGGCAATGAATCATGAATTTTCATGCTGCCACGCATTCTTAAAATGTAATTATGGAAAAGAGGAATGCGTTTTTGCAGAAACGGATCCAGGTAAAAAAACTAGATGTCGATGTTACAAATTAAAACATGGTAATGCTCTTAATGGTACTATGGAGGTTAAAAAAGTAAAAAATGTTCAATCTGAACAGACTCAACTGATTAAAAATGAAGAAGGACAATTAAGTTTATTCTAACTGGAAAGGAAGCTGAAACGTTTATATTGCGGTCAGCTTCTTTTTTGATGTCTATTAAAATGAAGTTTTTCTGATTCTATGATTAATAAGGAATAGTATTAATCATTCCCAATAACCTCAAATTATGGTAACATAAACGTAATTAAATTTAAACCAATGGGAGAGCCCCACGGTGCAGAGTCAGTCTTTATGACTACTCTGTATTCGTGGCGGCTCTTTTTTTGTTTTTAAAAGTTATTGCCGCCTTTTGTCGGGTAGGAGGGCAACCTCTCAGTCACCGTCCCCCCTAAGAACCGTACGTGTTAGTTTCCCAACATACGGCTCAAGCATGCCTTTGTCCAAGTTTTAGCTAGATTAGTCCTGATAATTTCTTTCCTTTGATATATTTCTTAACGCTTCTACGTTGAATGTCATTTGGAATTTCTCCCTTTGCAGGGAATACCTTATGGTATTCAAGATGACAAGAAATGTGGACTAATTCTAGATTTTTATATTCATTACTTCCGCCTTTAACTCTTAGGAATTTTGTGATGTGTTTCTAATCCTTCAGCACCATCTGTTATTGAATGGCTGCATAAAGGACATTTGTATTTTTGCTTCTTAGCTAACTTCTGCCTATATGCCACATTATTTTTATGGAACTCTTTAATATCACGTTTCTCAAAGTATCCTTTGAGGTTCTTATTAAAAGGACTGTAATCATATTTGATTTGTACATGCTTTACAATTGGTGTCCATGACATCTTTTTAAGTTGGTTATTGGTTATTGGGTCAGTTAGTATCCAATTATTATTGCTCTGACCAGTTTTGTCTGGTTTGTAATACTTCTGCCTAATCCATCGCCCATTCTTTTTCGGATGCAGCCTTCTTAGAAACTTATATTGTGTTTTCCAAATATGAAAATCCATTTCGGAAAACACTTCTTTGGCGACACTTGGACTCCAATAATTTGCCGTACCTATAATTATAGGATTTAGGGTACTGACAAGAACTTGTACATTTTTTCCATAGAATTGCCTTGTTTTATCGGTTATTTTCTTTTTAGTAACTTTGATACTATCCTTAGAAGGTTTGATAAGAACTTTGCTCTCATTGTGAGTTTTGTATTTTCTTATATTAAAACCTAAGAAATCAAACCCATTTTTAATATGAGTAACTTTTGTCTTTTCAAATGCTAACTCTAAACCTCTTTTTACTAGATAGGGTTTTAGCTTGTTATATAAATCGTTAGCCTCTGCCTCAGATTCACACATGATGACGAAGTCATCTGCATACTTTGCCACTGCATACTTAGTCTGATTAACAAAAGATACCTTAGTTTTTCTCTTTTCTTCTCTATAACTAATATTGAGCAGGCTTTCTAAACCATGTAATGCAATATTAGCTAGAAGAGGTGAGATAATCCCCCCTTATGCAAAGAAAGTAATTATGCAAAGCATTCAATAAAAAGGCTATATTTTCAAGGTTTCCAATCGATTTACTTCGCATAATATCCGAGAATGATATATGAGCTTGATGCTCAAATTATCATATCTGGGGGAAATAAATATGGAAAGGAAACCACTAGCTTTATTGATTCATGACCTGGAACAGGAAATGATTCGACTTGGCTACACTGAAGGCACTTTGAATTTTTACAGGGGGCGGTGGCAGAAACTTCTTCATTATGCACAAGAGCGGGGTGAAACGCACTATTCTGAAAGACTTGGAATTGATTTTGTTGAAAAATACTTTAATATTTTCGAAAAAGATTTCGATAGAACTCTCTCTCAGTCAGAAACTCAAGAACTTCGTATTATTCGGGTGATTGGTGATTTTCAGCTTCACTCTACCATTTTACGCCGGTACTATAAGCATAAGGAAATCCTTACGGATTCTTACTTTATCGAAATTAGTAATCATTTTAAGCAATACTGTGTTGATAAAGATTATTCCAAAGTTACAATAGACCATTATGTAAAACAATCCGCTCGATTCATGGATTACCTCTCTTCGCAGAAGGTTATGGATTGTAAAGAAATTAATCTCACATTGATTAATGACTACATTAAAACCTTGGCTGGTTATACTTACAAAACAGTAGAGCAAAATATTTGTTCCTTGCGTGCCTTTTTACGTTTTCTTCTAGATAAAGGAGAAATACAGACTGATTTTGCTTCAAAGACTCCCATGGTCCAAGCAAGAAAGCAGACCCGTATTCCATCTGTATGGACTGAGGATGAACTGAAAAAGTTAATCGCTGCCATTGATAGAGGAAGCCCAAAGGGCAAAAGAGATTATGCAATTATTTTAATAGCATGTTGCCTCGGTTTGCGGTGTACAGATATTAAAAATTTGAAAATGGAGCACTTTCATTGGGAAGAGAAAAAGCTTGTATTTACTCAATCAAAAACAAGACAACCTTTATCTCTTCCATTAACACCGGAAGTGGGCTGGGCAATCATTGATTATCTTAAATACGGCCGTCCTAAAATAAACAGTCCCTTTGTATTTGTAAAGCATATGGCACCATATGGTCCCTTTTCAGAAGGAGACCATTTAAATCAGTTAATTAAAAGGTACATGGAATTAGCACACCTTCCTACTTTAAAGAAAAAACGGGGAATGCATTCCCTTAGGCATACAATGGCCAGCATGCTTTTGGAAAAGGACACCCCCCTTTCAACTATTTCAGATATTCTTGGCCATGTGGATACTGACTCAACAGCAGTTTATCTAAAGGTTGACATTAAAAAACTGAAGGAATGTGCCCTTGATTTTGAAGAGGTGATGAATTATGAGTGAAATCATTTATGAAGGACCTTTTAAAAATCATCTTCAAAGTCATGTGGAGCTGAAAAAGGCAATCGGCTATAAATACGATACAGATGCACGCCATCTAAAACGCTTTGACAGATATACAATGGAAAAGTACCCTCATGCCACCGAACTTACTAAGGAAATCGTTTTAGACTGGTGCAGCAAAAAAACTTACGAAACACAGGCAAATTTATGTTCGCGGACATCAGTTATTCGCCAATTTGGTAAGTATCTCGATTCCATTGGAGTCAAAACATATATTATCCCTAAGGGATATTTTCCTACAGAAGAACAATATGTGCCGTATATATATACTATTGATGAAGTAAAAGGCTTTTTTACTGAAACGGAAAAATGTAAATACTGTTCCGAATGTCCACACAGACATCACATTATGCCCGTTTTCTTTCGTATGATTTATTTGTGCGGGTTGAGGGTATCCGAGGCAAGGCTTCTTAAAGTAGCTGACGTTGATCTTGAAAATGGTGTCCTGACCATAAATCAATCTAAAAAGGATAACAGCAGGTTGGTACTGATGTCTGCGTCCCTTACGGAACGTTGTCGGCAATATTCAAAAATGGTACATCCTTATCCAAATGCAGAAGATTATTATTTTCCGGCGCTTGATGGAAAACCGATGACGGTAGGAAATGTATATAAAAACTTCCGTAAGTTTTTATGGCGAGCCGGAATTTCGCACGGTGGAAGAGGACGAGGGCCGCGTATTCATGATTTTCGCCACACTTATGCCGTTCATTGTCTGAAAAAATGGGCCGAACAAGAAAAGGATTTAACGGTATACCTTCCAGTCCTTAAAACGTATTTAGGCCACGATTCTTTCGAAGAAACTGCTTATTATCTGCGTCTGACTGCGGATGTGTTTCCAGATATTACATTAAAGCTAGAAACACGGTATCCAGATATGATTCCTCAGTTGGAAGGTGATACCGATGAAACCTACTGATTTTGCGAAGCACCTTACGGAATTCCTTTCAGTGTACCTTCCGTCACAGAAAAATGTTAGTAAGAATACAATTCAATCTTACCGTGACACATTTAAACTTTTGATTAAATATTGCCAAGAAACCAAAAATATTCAAGCAGAACGGATTACTTTAGATTTTCTTTCAAGTAAACTTCTTACCGGTTTTCTGGAATGGTTAGAAATGGATAGAAAGTGCAGCATCTCAACTAGAAACCAGAGGCTTTCTGCGATTCATTCCTTTTTTCGTTATGTTCAGGCTGAAGAACCTTCCGGTCTATTCCATTTTCAAAAGGTAATCGCAATCCCTGCTAAAAAGGCCAGGAAAACAGTGGTGGAGCATCTGACACCAGAGGCTATGAAAATACTTTTGGAACAGCCCGAAAGGGGCTGTCTGAAAGGCCGCCGTGATCTGACATTATTGAGTGTTTTGTATGACACGGGAGCAAGGGTGCAAGAACTAATTGATATTAAAGTAAGGGATGTAATCTTGGAACCCTCGGCAGTTATTATATTGAATGGGAAAGGAAATAAGACAAGGCGTGTTCCTCTTATGAAGAACACAGTATCTTTATTGGAGCGTTATATTGGTGAAAACAAATTAGATAAACCCTGGAAAAATGAATATCCCCTCTTTACAAATAACCAGAAAAACAAACTAACCAAGGAAGGGATTGCCTACATTATTTCTAAATATGTTGAAATAGCAAGAAAAACTTCAACAATTGTACCTTCGAAAGTGAAACCTCATATGTTTCGTCATTCGAAGGCTATGCATTTATTACAAGCGGGGGTAAATCTCATATACATTCGTGATTTTCTTGGCCATGTAGATTTAAAAACTACAGAAATCTATGCCAGAACAGATACTGAGACAAAAAGGAAGGCAGTTGAAAATGTATATCCTGATCTGATTGATAGCAATCTTCCCGACTGGAGTCAGGACCAGGCACTTCTTACTTGGCTGTCTGAATTAAAGTAGCTGTGAAATTATGCAAAGTAAATGGCATAAAAACCTCTATATTTCGGGATTTAGGAAGTTTACTTTGCATAATATTTTACTTTGCATAAGGTGGGGTCATAAGTCCAGTTCTAGCAAATTTATTTCTACATTACACATTTGACAAATGGATGGCTATTAATCACCCTAACAACCCATTTGCGAGATATGCGGATGACGCAGTCATCCACTGTAAGACAGAAGATGAGGCGACAAGATTGCTTGAATCTTTAAACAAGAGGATGAACGAATGAGTCATTGACGTACTTTCAGACTATACCTTCTATGAAAAAGGGCTCGTCCAAACTCCGATTCCCTCCAATGATCATATCAAACCCTTTTTGGAGAATGGAGTAGAAAATCTTTGGACCTATTATTGCTGTGCTCAATATAAAAAGGTTGCAAACCGGTTTTTCTCGATGCCATCGTTCCGTAATCGAGTTCTCGGTATTCAGCTATATAAATATAAAATCGCTGGCTTTCTTCATTGGGGATATAACTTTTGGTATTCACAATACTCGAAAATGGCGATCGATCCATTCAAAAATACCGACGCCAACTATTCATTCCCTTCCGGAGATGCCTTTCTCGTTTATCCCGGTGAGGATGAACCAATCGAATCGATTAGGCTTGAGGTTTTAAATGAAGCCCTTCTGGATTTAAGAGGGCTTCAATTGCTGGAAAGCTTCGTTGGCAGAGAACAAGTTTTAACCTTTTTGGAAGAAGGACTGAACCATGAAATCACCTTTGAACAATATTCACAAGACCAAGAGTGGTATCTTCAAAAAAGAGGGCAGATTAATGACAAAATTAAAGAAACTTTTAAATCCAATGGAGACAGTGCAGTATTTCAGCATTAACCTATAATCAAAAACCATTCTTATTAATTTAAGATAACCAGTATCTAATTAGTGTGCTCGCGGGGAAATTTTCAAAATCGAATTTTACCATAACAGCCTATTTCAACATATGAAATAGGCTGTTAGCGTTTAAAACTTATGCCCGACCTTCAATTGAACATCGGGGTCACTTGGGTCTTCATATACAGGTTGCTGATTTGGTGAATTTATCTCAAATTGTTCATCACCATTGATTATATCATTGTTATTTAGGAGTTGGAGTCCTTTTTCTCTACTGAATTTTCGAATATAATTTCCTACATCCCCCTCCTCAAATGAATAAGGGAGTAGAAAATAGCTAAATTGAATAGGTGTAGGACGTAACGTGTATTGGGTCAATGTCTCCGGTCCACAACTTCGATTTCCCAATCCCATTTGTTTGTAATCAATCGATAGAAATGTTTCCTCTCGCGGTTGAAGAGAATTTGTATGTGTGGCTCGATCAAGGTCCTCAGCCTTATAGTGTAAAGCGCTTATGGACATCCTTCCATTTAATACCACTGCAATCCCTGTATCTGACTGGTTGGTTAATGCTATCCACCGAACATCCTCTTTATTCCCATTTTCTTGTGGACGAATATATGCTACATACTGTTCCGTTACAGTAGATACGTATCGGCTAACGGCTGCACTTCTCTTTCGATCAGGATAACTTTCATGTGGACCTCGACCATACCACTCTAACTGCTCAAAATCCCCTTCTAGCGCTAATTGCACACCTAATCTTGGAAGATCAGGCAGATGACCAAATGGTTTAACTTGATTATCTACAGTAACCACCCCATCACCAGTAATTGTGTATTGGCATGTATGAATAAAACCAGTTTCCTGTTTACCAACCCATGTATGTTTAGTATGAACCTCAACTTGATAGGCATTGTTTATGTGAACAACTAGTGTTTCTAGTTCAGGTTTTAAGCTATTAAGTCCAATATTATGCCATCCATTATCCGCAGTCATATATGAACTGTGACGATCATTATCCGTTGGAGCTCTAAATACGTTTAATTTTGGACCATATGTTTGATGATTTAAGTGGTCAATGGCCGGAACATCTCTATATTGAAGATGGGTAATAAAACCACTCTTTTTGTCCACCTGCATTTGGAATCCTTCAGAAATGACGATGACTGTCTGATCCGTTTCATCGACCGTTAAGGGATGTAAATGCTCAGATTCCTTGGCTTCCCATTGGGTCACTGGAAAATTAAGGAGCCCCTGTTCACAGGTAATTTTATATCCTTTCTCTGCCCATCGTGTTTCCTCTTTAAGATGGAAACAAATCTGCAAGAAATACTCTGCACCTTCTTTAACCGGAAAAGGATTTACTGGAACACTAAGAAGTTCTGTTTTCGCGGGAGCGAGTTCTATTGGAGGAATTGTTCCTCTTTGAATAATTCGTCCATCTTCTTCAAGCTGCCATGAAATATCAAACTGATTTAAATTGGTGTGATAATACTTATTATGGATGATTACCTCCCCAAGTTTAGAAGAGTCAAAATCAACAGAGATAGGCTCGTATACTTTTTTCACTTCTAATAATTTAGGAGTAATCTCCCGGTCTGGACCGACAATTCCATCAATGCAGAAGTTTCCATCATTTGGTTGATCGCCAAAGTCACCGCCATAGGCAAAGTACATTTGACCATTTTGGTCTATCTGCCGGATACCATGATCACACCATTCCCAAAGAAAACCGCCAATCAATGATGGATAAGCTTCAACAGCCTGCCAATACTTAGATAAGTTCCCCATTGCATTTCCCATTGCATGACCGTATTCATTCATCAAAAACGGTTTGTCTGGATTACTCTTGGCTCTCTCAACAATCCAGTCCACTGATGGATATGTCTCACTATCCATATCGGCTACACTATGCATTTGCCGTTTATGGATGGGTCGACTACTATCCATCGTTCGAACATACGCAGCCATTAAGGAGATGTTCTCTCCCTCGCCACATTCATTTCCAAGCGACCAAATGATTATTGATGGATGGTTTTTGTCCCGCTGGAGCATGCTTGCTGCCCGGTCCAATGAATTATACATCCACCGTGGATCATTTCTAGGAAGGACATTGTCTTTATAGGAAATACCATGTGATTCTTGGTTAGCCTCATCCATGACATACAAGCCATATTCATCACATAAATCATACCATCTGGTATCTTGTGGACAATGGGATGTCCGAACAGCATTAATATTATGTTGCTTCATTAATTTAATATCTCGAATCATTTGTTCATGGGAAATCGTTCGCCCGGTATCAGGATTAAACTCTGAGCGATTCACGCCCTTTAAGAGAATCGGAGTTCCATTGATCATAAATTGTCCTTTTTTAATTTCAATTTTACGGAAACCAGTCCGACAGGGAACAACTTCAAGTACATTACCCTGTGGATCCTTTAACGTTAACAATACCGTGTACAGATTCGGTGTTTCGGCGGTCCATTTTAATGGGTTATGGATTAGTGCTGCCATCTCAATGGTTCGCATTGTTCCTGGAAGAATAGATTTTGGGTTTCCATTAGGATCCGCTGTAACACCTTGCAAGAACAATTCGGATTGCACAACTTGTCCGTCAGGGTCTAGCAGTTTCACTTCAATGGAATGCGGCGGTACTAAATCTAGCGTATTATTCATAATTTTTGCTTTCACTTTTAACTCAACATCTTGGAATTGATGATCAAGTTCGCCATAGATGGAAAAATCAAATAGATGAACAGGGGGTGTTGAAAACAAGTATACATCACGGAAGATACCGCTTAATCGCCACACATCCTGATCTTCTAAATAAGATCCTGCAGACCATCGATATACTTTGACTGCTATATGGTTGATTCCTTCTTCCAAACAGGGAGTGATGTTAAATTCTGCTGGACACATACTGTTTTGGCTATAGCCTGCTTCAATCCCATTTATCCATAGTTCAAAAGCACTTTCTACTCCGGCAAAATGAATATACACATCACGATGATCCCAGTTTTCGGGAATTGAGAAGGTCGTCCTATACAAACCAACAGAATTTTTATCCTCTGGAATAAACGGGGGATGCAATGTTGGATAATCGGGATTTATTGAATGTTTAAAATCAGAAACCGCCTTTTTGAATTGCGGCAGATCGGTTTCATTCAGTTCGGAAAAGTAGATGTGATAGTTGGGATTGAAGGGATAGCGAAAATTAGAATAAATCGGTTGATCATAGCCCTGTAATTGCCAACTGCCAGGAACGCTTATTTCATTCCAATGGTTATCTTGGAATTTGACGTCAAAAAATTGGGAAGGTATTTCATTTATTTTTTGAGAAAAGTGAAACTTCCATTTACCGTTTAAAGAATGATAATACGAAGAAGTCTTTTTAAGAGCTCCTTCTTCATTAGGAAAAATCTGCATTGTTGCATGAGGTGGTTGTTTATTTACTCCGATAACCTGTGGATTTTGCCAATTGGGCAATTGACTTTTACCATAATTGTACATTGTTTCTTTCCCTCCATTTGGGTGTGTATTGACATAAATAGTAACAGTATTACACGGGGGAATAAATAACCAAAACATGCAGGTTGTTAACCAAATTTGAACCTGCAATTTAATGAAAGAGGAGGTAAATAAAACGGAATTTAGATTTTATTAACCATAGTTGAACTCATTGATGTTATTATTGTGGCAAGGATTGGACTACAGGAGGACTAAGATGGGTTATTTACAACCGGAAGTTAATCGAAATTATGTTCACTCAGATTTGCAGGCAACATGTAATATTTATTCTATCTTTCATCTAGTCGTTCAAGCTCCATATTCCTACCCATACCATTCCCATCCTGGCTATTTTGAACTAAGCATGGTTTTGAAGGGGTGCCAGGTTATAACGATTGATGGAAAAACGTACGAACAGCTTCCAGGAGATATTACACTAGTCCTTCCCGATCAAGTGCATAAAATGGAAGTTCAGAAAAGTGCATCACTCGAGTTTTTTGTGATGATTTTTAATATAAATGACCCAATGTTCACTAATTGGTTAAAATATAAAAATGAAAACTTCTTCCCAGTCGGCTCGAAATTGAATACGATCATTTCTCCGAAGTTAAAAACCATTTTAAATAAGTTTATAGTATTAAATGGTCCTTCTAAAAGAATGCATATACTTGCAATGGTATATGACCTATGCTCCACGTTGACAGATCTGATGGAAAACGATACACCAATAAAGCCTGGAGCATTTACATTGGCACAAAAAATCGCAGAAAAGATTGAAGTATTAAGCACACTGCATTCCACTTTAAAGAAAGATGAAAATACGAGTATCCAGCAGATTGCGGATGATTTAGGTGTCAGTTTATCTTACTGCAATCGCATTTTCCATAAGTTTTATGAGATGTCACCGCGTCAATATTTATCTGAATTAAAATTAAGGGAAGCAAAAAAGCTTCTGGAACAGGATTATCCCATTCTTCAAGTGGCTGAAATCTTAGGCTTTGGCGACTCAGCGCAATTTAGTCGCCAGTTTAAGCGGTGGACGAATCTATCACCAAGCGCGTATAAAAAAATTCATAGAAATAGTGTTTTCATCCAACATCATTAGTAGAATATATGCGTGGTGAACCCGTGAATATAAAATAGCCGATTCCTTTTAAATGGAACCGGCTTATTTTTTATTCGTTCATTTTATAAAGTGAAGATGCTCGTATATGGAAATCTGCAGGAAGTACAATTTTCCTTGGATTTTCTGGACTTGTTTTTTCAATTCGTTCAATGAGCATTTGAGCCCCCATATATCCAAAATCATAGGAAGGCTGTTCGGCAGCTGTTAGAAAAAGTTCATTCTCCGTATAATTTGGTACTTCATCATAACAAACGACAGCTATCTCTTCAGGGACTTTTATATCGAATTTTTTTAGAGCTTTTACAGTATTTAACCCCAAAAAGTTACTTGTCGCAAAAATTGCAGTTGGGCGCTCACTTACAGGCAGCTGAAGAAGTTTTTTAATCTTACTGGAAACATCGCTATCCTGGAAAAATGGACTTTGGTGAATCCACTTTTGATTAATCGGCAACCCATGTAAATGAAGCGTATCACAATACGCTTGATGACGTTCCCTAGAAGTGGCAACATCTAATGGACCATTAATGATTGCAATTCTTCTATGTCCTTGCTCAATTAAATGTTCCATTAACTTTCGAGTGGTGGTTTCATTATCACTCAGAACTTGATCGCACCTCAGATCCTCGATGTAACGATCGATTAATACAAACGGTATATTGTGTTTGGTCAGCTTACGAATATTTTTTTTCGAAGAGTCGCTCGCCGGAGCCAGCAGAACACCGTCAGACCCAGTTGAAATCAGCATGTCAATATACTTTGATTCTTTTTCAATATTTTCATCACTATTGCAAAGCAACAGTTGATAACCCATTTGCAGGGCTTTGTCTTCTGCACCACGAGCGACACTAGTAAAAAACGGGTTAGATATATCGGTAATCATTAACGATAAAATTTTCGTTTTCTTGGAGACTAAGCTTCTCGCTGAACTGTTTGGTATATAATTCAATTCTTTAATAACCGCCTCAACTTTTTTCCTCGTTTGTTCACTGATTTTATCAGAATGATTAATTACTCTAGAGACGGTCATAGCAGAGACATTGGCTTTTTTTGCTATATCATAAATCGTTACCAAATGTAATCCCCCTAATTAGATGAAACTTACTTCCATTTTAAAGCATATAGTTAACATTTATCAAGGAAATAGTGTTAACGGTAACATACAGAAGCTAAATGTTACTTTAATGGTAATATGAGTTGTTTGACAATCAGAGGTTTATTTGTATTTCAATATGAATTGACATATTTGACATTGGTTTGGTAAATTTGTGTTATCGATAACAAGAAATTCTATCGTTACTATTTTTTGATAAGAAAGTACTTTCTAAAAAATGGTAACTATGTGCGGTACTTAATTCGTATGTTAATATAATTGATAAGAGGTGACAGTAAATTGCAAAAGTTAAGAGAACGATTAAAACCTTTATCAACCAAAAAGAAAATAGAATACTTAATTGAATATTATTCCTTTCATTTTATTGCCGTCATTGTGGTCATTTTCTTTCTTTTTATGGGATTTAATACATTTGCGAATCAACCGAAAGAGATGCTGGAAGTACGGATGGTTGGGGAAAATTTTCATGACGGACTCGCACTAGAAGTACAAAGAGAGTTAGAACCATTCACGATTAATCGCAAGCGTTCTCAAAAAGAGCAGTTTTCCGTACTAGCGATTAACACAAGCGAGGCATCGGGCGATCCAGCTTCATTAGGGAAAATTCAAAAATTGGGGGCGGAAATCGCGGCAAAAGAGGTGGATGTACTTCTTTTAGATGAAAAGACCTTTCACCAATTCAATGAAGAGGGTAATTTATATGATTTAAGCACCATAAGCGGCACTGAGGATTGGAAAGAAACAAAATATTCTTCGAGTCATGCCGCGGTAACTGGAATAGATATCTCCAAGGTTTCTTATTTCTCTTCACTTTCTGGAAATAACGAGCCGCTTATTTTTGCTGTTTTGGCAAATACCGAACGAATTGATGAAGTTGAAAATTTCATTGATTATCTCAATTAGGTTCTCTTATCGCATAGGCAAAAGGGGATACCAACATGAAAGCTTGGGATTTAGATCAATTTAAAGGTGTATTTGTTGCCATGTATTCTGCTTATGATGAGGCTGGAGAAGTTTTTACAATATTCCACAGACTACAGGTTTCAATTTAACTCAGCCACTATTCCCAAAAAAGCTGCGGAGGAAAAAGTAATCTTGATTAAGATGTCTGGAGAAAGTGTTTTTGATTTATAACAATTCAAAGCGAATGCTGGAAAAGAGTTTCTCGGCCAAGTTATCGAATCATGCAGGAATGATTGGGGCCGTTTACCACTTCTTGGATATTTCACATGAATCTTTTAGTCTATAAAAATGAAGAAATTGTATGTAACCTGTTGAGTTGACTCTACAAGTTGTGATGATATAATTTAGGTATTTTCGATTGAAGGGGTGGGTATTAGTTGATGGAGCTAGAATTTGTAACAAGATGTTTAAGTTCTTTGACAAAGGTTTTTGCTGTTCAAGAATTGAAAGTCAAGGCTATTAATAGTGGGTCAGTACTTTTAAATGAAACGTACTCTTTTCAGGTTGCTTTTAAATCTAGAACACTAGTAAAAAGTATTAAGGTGAAAGTAAATTCAGCACTTAATGAGAAGGTCACGGTCCGTTCTGTAGGACTGGTTCCATCCGAATTACCATGTTATCACGATCATGATGATCTTATCCTTAAATCAACACCTGGATTATATCCAGATCCGCTTTATCCGATGCCTGACAAAGACGGTTTAGTAGCTTTCCCAGAGCAGTGGCGTTCTATTTGGATTACTGTTGATCTTCAGGGAGACAGTAATCCAGGCAGATATCCGATTGAAGTAATTTTTGAAAAGGAAAATGGGGAATGCCTGGGTAAGGAGGTTTTCGAATTAGAGGTTATAGCCGCCGAGCTTCCTGAGCAAAAATTAATACATACAGAGTGGTTCCATACCGATTGCCTGGCAACACATTATCATGTAGATGTCTTTAGTGAGGAGCATTGGAAAAGAATTGAGCAATTTGTTCAAACTGCGGCAAAGCATGGAATGAATATGATACTCACACCAATCTTTACACCGCCTCTAGATACCGAGGTCGGGGGAGAGCGGCCGACTGTTCAGCTTGTTGATGTAGAAAAGTCAGGTGAAAAATTCTCTTTCCAATTTGAAAATCTAAAAAGATGGATTGATTTAGGTAGAAAGCAAGGAATCAAGTATTTTGAGTTCTCTCATCTCTTTACACAATGGGGAGCAAAGCATGCACCGAAAATAGTTGGTAATGAAAATGGAGAATTGAAACAATTATTTGGTTGGGAAACCGATGCAATGAGTCTTGAATATCGAGTTTTTCTTCAGCAATTTCTTCCTAGTTTGCTAGAATTTATTAACCAGAATAATTTAAAAGACCAATGCTTTTTCCATGTTTCAGATGAGCCGCATCTGACCCAGGTTGAATCTTATAAAAATGCTAGTGTGATTCTGAAAGAATACTTAAAAGATTTTCCTATTATTGACGCTCTTTCAGACTATACGATCTATGAAAAGGGCCTTGTCAAAAATCCGATTCCCTCCAATGATCATATCAATGCCTTTATAGAGAATGGGGTAGAAAATCTTTGGACCTATTATTGCTGTGCCCAATATAAAAAAGTTGCAAACCGATTTTTCTCGATGCCATCGTTTCGTAATCGGGTTTTAGGTATCCAGCTATATAAATATAAAATCGCTGGCTTTCTTCATTGGGGATATAATTTTTGGTATGCACAATATTCGAAAAAAGCGATCGATCCATTTAAAAATACGGATGCCAATTATGCATTCCCTTCCGGAGATGCTTTTCTTGTTTATCCGGGTGAAGATGGTCCAATCGAATCGATAAGACTCGAGGTATTAAATGAAGCACTGCAAGATTTGAGAGCGCTGCAATTGCTGGAAAGCGTTGTTGGAAGAGAACAAGTTTTAGATCTTTTGCAAGAAGGGCTGGATTATGAAATAACCTTTGAACAATATCCAAAAGATCAAGAGTGGTACCTTGAAAAAAGGGAACAGATTAATGAAAAAATTAAGAGAGAAGGTGTAGTATGTCAGCATTGACTTATAATGAATGGATTTAATGAGCATTGACTGTTTGACGACAGAATATCGAAATAATGAGACACCAGAGAAAAGAAAATCAATAGCAATTTTTACTACAGGATTAAATAATCTAGATTGCTTATTCGGCTTTCTCTAAATTCTCCTGGAGAAAAACCCGTCATTTTTCGAATTTCTTGATTGGCAGTATTGAGTTTTTTTGTAAAACGATAGCATTCCATGATAAATTCGTAGGCTCTAGCCGAGGATAGATAAGCATCAATCATTTTTTGTTCTCTTGTTTCTTGGAGGAGGCTGTACAATAGTTGAATCAGATTTGTTTCTGGAGGAATATTTACAGTCTTCCCGGCATGAACATGAATAAAATCCCAGCATGAAGCAGCGGCACTTCCGGTTAATGTAATATAAATAAATTCCCAGCTTTCACTGCTCTCGGGAAGAAAGTAACAATGCTGACTTGGCAGTTGGACAAAAAATGCATCGCCGTGATGTAATGAGTACCGCTTATCATCGAAGGTAATGGCACCTTGACCGGAGAGGGTATATTGAAAAACATATTTTTCTACCCCTTGAATATCCTTTCTCCTCATCCCATCCCAGTAATAATCAATGGAAGTTTGAAGCTCCCATCCAATTGATGAAATATTTGCTACATTATTTTGAGGCATATCCTGAAAACGAAACCCGTAATTACCATACTTTTGACTAGACAATATTTTACCCTCCGTTCGCAAGTTATTACCATTGTAGAAATAATGTAAGCGCCATAATATGAGTATAGCAGTTTTTTATTATTTTAAATGGTCGAATTGTACAAAAACATTTATGACAATTTTTTTCAGGGGGTTAAAAATCATGTCAAAAATCACGTTTATAGGCGCAGGAAGTACGGTTTTTGCTAAAAATGTCCTCGGGGACTGCTTGATGGTACCAGCCCTTAAGGGGTTTGAGTTCGCATTATTTGATATTGACGAGAAACGCTTAAAAGAATCGGAGGCCATGCTTCTGAATTTGAGAAATCGATATAACAAAAGCATTCGGATAAAGGCCTATTTGGACAGAAAGGAAGCGTTACAAGGAGCTAAATATGTGATAAATGCCATTCAAGTTGGCGGCTATAAACCGAGTACAGTCATTGATTTTGAAATACCGAAAAAATATGGTCTCCGCCAGACAATTGCGGACAGTGTTGGAATTGGCGGAATCTTTCGTTCATTACGCACCATTCCTGTTTTATTTGACTTTGCAAAGGATATCGAGGAAGTTTGCCCGGATGCTTTGTTCTTAAATTATACGAATCCGATGGCTTCTTTAACGGGTGCGATGCTTCGCTATACAAACGTGAAAACAGTTGGATTATGCCATAGTGTCCAAACCTGTACAAGGGATCTATTCGAATCATTGGGAATGGAGCATGAAGGCATTTCTGAGAAAATAGCTGGTATTAACCATATGGCCTGGCTGCTTGAAGTAAAAAAGGCTGGAAAAGATTTATATCCTGAAATTAAACGACGGGCTAAACAGAAACAAGTGTCAAAGCACCCCGATATGGTGCGGTTTGAGTTAATGGACAAATTCGGATTTTATGTGACTGAATCTTCAGAGCATAATGCGGAATATCATCCGTATTTCATTAAACGACAATATCCGGACTTAGTTGAAAAGTTCAATATTCCGCTCGATGAATATCCGAGACGCTGTGAAAATCAAATACGGAGCTGGGAGGGAATGCGTGAAGAGCTGACAAGGAATTCAGATCTTTCTCATGACCGCTCAAATGAATATGGTTCAAGAATCATTGAATCCATGGAAACCAATATTCCATTTAAGTTCGGCGGCAATGTCTTAAATACAGGCGGCTTAATACCTAATCTGCCCCGGAAGGCTGTGGTAGAAGTACCGTGTGTTTCAGATCGCAGCGGAATCACACCGTGCTATATGGGGGAGCTTCCCGAGCAGCTTGCTGCACTAAACCGAACCAATATAAATACCCAGCTGTTGACCATCGAAGCAGCGGTTACGAGGAAAAAAGAGCATGTTTACCAGGCAGCCATGCTGGATCCGCATACAGCAGCGGAATTATCATTAGACGATATTGTATCATTGTGTGATGACTTAATAGCAGCACATGGAGAATGGCTGCCAGTGTTTAAATAATAAGTGAACTTGTTGATTTTTTACTTTTAATTAAAATCCAAAAATATTTCATACTCAGGTAAAAATGACATATCATCATTTAGAGGTTTGGATTCCCATAAAATTCCAGTGTCTTTTGTATCTATACCTATAGTCCTTTTCACACCATGCTTAGGGAAATTTTCATTCCAGAGGAGGAAGTATGTTAATTTTTAAAAAATTAAAGTCGTTTTATCTTCCTTATAAGAAGGATTTCATTTGGTCGATGCTTTTCTTGGTGTTGATAGCTGGAATTACTGTTGTTTATCCAATGATTCTGCAGCTGACCATTGATGAAGTAGTTCTTGGGGAAAAATATGAATTGGTACCATGGATTTCTTTAGGATTTATTGCGGTTATGGCGGTAAAAGGATTGTCGGCCTTTATTCAACATTATTTGGCAGACATGTTTGGAATTAAATCCGTTTTTCATCTGCGCAATACCTTATATGAAAAATTGCAGCGGCTCCCGTTCAGCTACTACGATAATGCAAAGACAGGTGATCTTATGTCACGTTTGACCGCAGATGTAGAAGGGTTCCGCTTTTTTGTGTCGTTCGGTTTTAGTGAGGTTCTCCGCTTTGTTATTGTTGTTACTGCTAGTTTAATTGTGATGTTTAATTATTCCGTTACTCTCACATTTGTCACAATTGCGGCACTGCCATTCATCAGCATTGCTGTTTATAAATTTGATAAAGATGTTCACCCTGCTTTCCGTGGAATCCGAGGATCACTCAGCAATCATGGAAAAGGCAAGGTAGGTGAGAAAATGGAAGAAAAGCGTAAGAAAAAATTAATATTAGAACGGTTTCACTATTCAAATGAGCAAGTGATCGATAAAGCATTTAACTGGCAGCAGATAAGTCGGTTATTGCAGTATGTAAAACCGTATGCGAAGTCGTATCTGCCGCTATCATTTTTAGCTGTTATCCTGTCAACAGCCATCCGGTTAATCATTCCGATTTTAATCGGTGTCTATACACTTGACCGGGCGATTATTGAAAAAGATACCGGATTGCTATTGAACCTAGTTTTTATCATTTCAGGATTGTATTTGCTGTCTTATTTGGTCAATGCCTTAAGAATTCGCTGGATGAATAAGCTTGGGCAAAATGTCATTTATGACTTACGCAAGCATTTATTTACCCATGTTCAGTCATTGTCCCATCGGTTCTTTGACCAGCGCTCGGCCGGCTCGATTCTTGTCCGGATTATGAATGACATTAACTCTCTTCAGGAATTGTTCACGAATGGTGTTATTAATCTATTAACTGATTTTCTGCTGTTATTGGCGGTCATTTTTATCCTATTCTCTTTAAATGCTAAACTCACGATTGCGATAATGGTTATTCTGCCAATCATGTTTTTTATATCGACAAGTCTGCGAAAAAAGATCCGATTATCGTGGCAGATGGTACGGCTGAAACAATCAAAAATTAACTCTCATTTGAATGAAAGCATTCAAGGAATTCGAGTCACACAGGTATTTACCCAAGAAGATGAGAACATTCAATTTTTTAAGGGACTCAACAAAGAAAACTTTGACACATGGCAGGGAGCAGTCAAGAAAAATGCGATGTTTGGTCCGTTTGTGGAAATGACGAATGCCATCGGGACGGCAATTCTAATTTGGTATGGTGCTTTTCTTGTGATGAACGGCGAAAGTACCATTGGGGAATTTGTTTCGTTTGCCTTTTATTTAGGGATGTTCTGGGAGCCGATTTCCCGTCTTGGTCAATTATATAACCAGCTCTTGATTGGAATGGCGTCTTTCGAGCGGATTTTTGAGTATTTGGATGAACGGCCGCTTGTGGCAGAAGCTCCAAACGCACGGGTGCTGGCTTCGATGAAGGGCAAGATTGAGTTTGAAGACGTAACGTTTTCCTATGATGAAAAGAGAACGGCATTAAATGGCATCTCGTTTTCGATTCAGGCAGGTGAGACTGCGGCGCTTGTCGGGCACACAGGGTCAGGGAAGACAACAATCGCTAATTTGATTAGCCGATTTTATGACGCAACAGAAGGCGAAGTTAAAATTGATGGCCATTCCATTCAGGATATATCGGTTGCCAGTTTGCGTTCGCAAATTAGTGTCGTCCTCCAGGATACGTTTATTTTTTCAGGTACAATCATGGAAAACATCCGATTTGGCAACCCAAGTTCGAGCGATGAGGAAGTAGTGGCAGCCGCAACAGCTGTCGGTGCTGATTCTTTCATTACGAAACTTTCAAATGGGTACCATACAGAAGTGGAAGAGCGTGGCAATGTTTTGTCTGTAGGTGAACGACAGCTTCTTTCCTTCGCAAGAACTCTGCTCGCGGATCCAAAAATCCTCATTCTTGATGAGGCAACAGCAAGTATTGATACAGAGACTGAAGTCAAGATTCAACGAGCATTAAAAACAATTTTAAAAGGAAGAACGGCGATCATCATTGCTCATAGGCTTTCGACAATTCGAGAAGCAGACAAGATTATTGTCATGGAACATGGTAATATTCTGGAACAAGGTAATCACGAGATGCTGATGGCCAAACAAGGAGTTTACTACGAATTGGTAAAAGCACAATATAAAATGCTTGCTGTGGGTTGATTTTTCAAAAGGGGCTGTGCCATATTGTCGTTTAAATTACTTTTTGGCACAGCCTTTTTATTATTTGATTGTAGAATAATTACGCTTTTCTACAATCATTAAATGAACGGTAAGTCAAGATAAGATTTTTTTTGTGAATAATTGAACTATTTTTATATAAATTGAATATTTACGTAAATCTATCAAAAAAAATGCTATTCTTTGGAAAAAGCATGTTTAGCGGATAGGATTGTTAGGGGTTACAAATGTTCAATTTACGTTGTAAGAGCTTTATTAAAAGGTGGTTGTGTATTTCATGAGAATTCTCTATTTAGATTTAGACTCACTCCGTCCTGATCACTTAGGATGCTATGGTTACCATCGCAATACTTCACCAAATATTGATGAGATTGCAAAGGATGGCGTGATATTTTCCAATTATTATTGTTCTGATGCGCCCTGTTTACCATCACGGTCAGCTTTAATGTCAGGAAAATTTGGTATTCATAATGGGGTCGTTGGTCATGGCGGAACTGCAGCCGATATGAGGCGTGAAGGACCAAGCCGCGGCTTTAGCGATCGATTAGCCCGGGAAAGTCTACCAGGATCACTGCGTCAGCTTGGTTTTAAAACGGCTGCCATTAGCACATTTGCTGAAAGACATTCTGCCTGGACGTTCAATGCAGGTTTTAATGAAGTATTAAATATCGGCAGAAGCGGCGGGGAATCTGCTGAACAAGTTCTCCCTGTTGCACTTAAATGGCTGGAGGATAATGGGAAAGCAGATAATTGGTTTTTACATTTGAACTTCTGGGATCCGCATACCCCATATCGAACACCTGAGGAATATGGCAATCCCTTTGCCAATGAACCGATGCCTGCATGGTTAACGGAAGATGTCTTTAAGCTTCATCAACAGAAGGAGAATCAACACAGTATTAACCATATGAATGAACTTGCAAAGACACATTATTATAGATGGCCTCGACATGGCGGGCAGATTGCGGCCTACGATGATCTACGAATGATTATTGACAATTATGATTGTGCCATCCGCTATATGGATGATCATGTCGGACAGGTACTGCGAAAGTTAGAAGAGTTAGGAGTGATGGAAGATACCGCGATCTTGATTAGCGCTGATCATGGGGAAAATATGGGAGAGTTAGGTATTTACTCTGAGCATGGAACCGCTGACCAAGGAACTTGTCGTATTCCGATGATTATCCGTTGGCCAAACGGCTTGAAGGGAACAATCGATGAAGGATTACACTATCATCTGGATCTTGCTCCTACAATCGCTAGTTTACTAGGAGGACCAAAGATTGAATCCTGGGATGGACAAAGCTATTCAGACAGTATCGTGAACGGCGGATTTACAGGCAGGGAATACCTGGTTCTATCCCAATGTGCCCATGTTTGTCAGCGAAGTGTCCGATTTGGTGATTGGTTATATATCCGCTCGTATCATGATGGATATAATGGTTTCCCAAAAGAGATGTTGTTTAATTTAACCGAAGATCCGTATGAACAAGTAAATCTTTCCCAGGAAAGGCGCGACATATGTAAGGACGCAGTTTATATCCTTAACGAATGGCATGACGAAATGATGGCTTCAATGGAATATGCTTTTGACCCATTATGGACCGTGATGAAAGAAGGCGGACCATTGCACGCAAGGGAATATAAAAAATAAGAGGATAAGAGATTGTTGGAAAAATGAGGAGGAAGACACTTGGATAAAGTTCGTGTTGGATTTGTAGGAGCAGGTGGAATTGCGAATGTCCACCTGCAGCATGTCAGTAAAAATGAAAGGGCTTTAGTGACAGCGATTTGTGACATTCATGAAGAGACGGCACTGCAAAAAGTGAAGCAATATGGCGGATCAGCCTACACAAATGTGGATGAAATGCTTGAGAAAGAAGCGTTAGATGCATTATTTATTTCTGTACCGCCATTTGCTCATGGAGACATTGAAGAAAAAGCGGCTAAAAAAGGGATTCATTTAATGGTTGAAAAACCACTGGGCCTTGACTATCAAACCGTTGCCAAAAAGGCAGAAGTTATCAAACAATCAGGAATTATCAACGGGGCAGGATATTGCCTGCGTTACTGGGAAACGGTGGCGAAGGCAAAGGAATACTTAAAGGATAAGAAACCTGCCTTGGTTCGCGGCCATTATTTATCATCATTTGTTCCGACACCTTGGTACATTGATTGGGAGAAATCCGGAGGCCAGCTTGTTGAGCAATCGACACATATCGTGGATTTAGCGAGATATTTAGGCGGCGAGATCGAACAAGTCTATGCCAATATGAGCCTGCAGGTCCATCATGATTTCCCAAATATTAATATCCCAGATGTGACCTCCATGAATTTCGTATATGACTCTGGAGCGGTTGGCCATATCGATAGTACCTTTGCTCAATTTGACCATCGGACAGGAATAGAATTATTGGGAGGAGATTTTCGGGTTGTTATCGATGGCGGTAATTTGACAATCCTCGAAAAAGGGGCTAAACCTTTAAACTTCAAACCAGAGTTGGATTTCTATGGAGTCCAGGACAGCTTATTTATCGAGGCTATTATCAAAGGAGACCAAAATTTAATTTTATCCTCCTACGAGGATGGTTTAAAGACACTAGCCGTAACGTTAGCTGCCAATCAGTCGCATGAAACGGGACTTCCGGTGAGAGTGGCTGATTTAAGTAAGTTGATTGTGAATAAACATATGGAGGTAAATTCTTAATGAAACTTGGTATCAGTTCGTGTTAGCAATGAACGCAAGAGAAGAGCGAGTAAAGTGGTTCATGGAAGATCGTTTTGGTTTGTTTATTCATTGGGGGCTGTATTCGATTCCTGCGAGAGGAGAATGGCTCCGTGCCAATGAACGGTTAACCATTGAGGAGTATCAGCCTTTTTTTGAGGAATTCAATCCCATGTACTATAACCCTCGCGAGTGGGCAAAAGCGGCAAAAGCAGCCGGGCAGAAATATGCCGTGTTAACCGCCAAGCACCATGATGGTTTTTGTTTATTTGATAGTCAATTAACTGATTATAAGGTAACCAATACACCTGCGGGCCGTGACCTCATTAAGGAATATGTTGAGGCATTCCGGGCAGAAGGAATAAAGGTAGGGCTGTATTATTCGATTATTGACTGGTATCATCAGGATTTCCCTAAGTACGGGGACCGCTATCATCCGATGCGGGACAATGAGGAATATAAAGAAGATGTAGTAGACTTTTCAGGATATCTTGCCTATTTCCATGGACAGGTTAAAGAGTTATTAACGAACTATGGGAAAATTGATATTTTATGGTTTGACTTTTCCTATGATGATATGACGGGGGAAAAATGGGAAGCAACGAAGCTTATGGAGATGATCCGTGAGTTGCAGCCAGAAATTCTAATTGATAACCGTCTGGGCGGAAATATTAAGTTAGCCCAGCCTGAAGTTTATGCAGGGGATTTTTACTCTCCGGAACAAATTATTCCTGTAGGCGGGATTGTCAATATGGATCTTAAGCCGATTCCATGGGAGGCATGTATCACCTTGAATGATCATTGGGGTTATCATTCGAAGGATTTGAATTACAAATCTCCGAAACAAGTCATTCGCACATTGGTCGAGTGTGTCAGTAAGGGCGGAAATCTATTGTTAAATGTCGGTCCAAATGCTAAGGGGGAAATTCCTGAGCAATCCCACGAGATTTTACAGGCGGTCGGAAAGTGGATGAGGCAGAATGGGGAAAGCGTTTATGGATGTAACACCGCTGGTTTGCCGAAGCCAGAGTGGGGAAGGTATACCCAAAAAGGAAACTATTTATATGCCCATGTATTTGACCGTGGGATTGGTCCCATTTATTTTCAGGGATTAAAAGGCAGGATTAAAAAAGCAAGGCTCCTTGCTGATGGAAGTGAACTAAAGGTGGAGGTTCCGTGGATGGCGGAGCAGTATTCAGATATTGAAAATGGTGCGTTCATTCATTTATCAGGAGCACAGCTGCCAGATGAAATGGATACCGTTATTGAACTAGAATTAATAGATTGAATTAGGAGGATGGGAACGATGAGTAAATTAAAAATTGGTGTAATTGGGGCCGGTTCGATTTCAGATTTACATTTTCAGTCTTATGCAAAAAATGAACAGGTTGAAATCCATGCCATTTGTGATTTGAATGAAGAAAGGGCAGAGGAAAAAAAGAAAAAATACAATGCTGAAGTCATTTATACAAATTATGAAGACTTATTGAAGAACCCGCAAATTGATGCGGTCAGTATTTGTACATGGAATAATTCTCATGCAGAAATTGCCATTGCTGCTTTGAATGCTGGCAAGCATGTATTAGTTGAAAAACCATTATGTAAAACGGTTGAGGAATCGCTAAAGGTAGAGGAAGCGGTAATGAAAAGCGGGAAAATCCTTCAAGTAGGCTTTGTCCGCAGATTTGGAACGAATACAAAAGTTCTTAAATCGTTTATTGATTCTGGTGATCTAGGCGAAATTTATTATGCAAAAGCCTCGATACTAAGACGTTTAGGAAACCCTGGTGGCTGGTTTGCTGACAAGGAAAGATCAGGCGGAGGACCGCTTATCGATATCGGTATCCATATCATTGATTTATGCTGGTATCTAATGGGGAAACCAAAAGTGAAATCCATTAGCGGAAACACTTATTCAAAGCTTGGAAATCGAGCGAATATTAAAAACTTATCTTTCTATCAAGCAGCAGATTATGATCCTAGTATTAATAAAGTAGAAGATCTTGCCAATGCCCTAATCCGTTTTGAAAATGGTGCTTCCTTAATGATCGATGTCAGTTTTACCCTTCACCTTAAGAAGGATGAAACGTCTGTTAAGATTTTTGGCGATAAAGGTGGAGCAGAAATTGAACCTGAACTCGTTATCGTAACAGAAAAAAATAATACGATTTTAAATGCACAGCCGCAAATTGATTCCCTGTCCTTTGATTTCAATAATGCTTTCCAAAATGAAATTAACCATTTCATTAAGTGTTGCCAAGGTGAAGAACAAACTATCAGCCCAGTGGAAGACGGCGTGGAAATAATGAAAATATTATGCGGCATCTATGAATCAAGTGAAACAGGTAAAGAAATCTCTTTTGACCGATCCAACGTAACGGTTTAATTGAAAAAAATCTTTTAAGGAGCAATCAATTTGGTATCCCGGCTACGAAAATGTAAAAAGACTTTGGTATGAGGTGAAGGTTTATGAAACTATCAAATAAAATCGGAATTATTGTGGACAGCCTCCGTTTGCCGCTCCGTGAAGGTTTAAAGACAGCTAAAGAGATGGGTGCAGATGGCGTTCAAATTTATGCGGTGGATGGAGAAATGGCTCCGGAAAATTTAACTTCTGCTGCCCGAAAGGAATTAAAGGATTACATCTCATCATTAGGGTTAGAGATATCGGCTCTTTGCGGTGATCTTGGAGGGCATGGATTTCAGGATCCAGAAATGAATCCGCAAAAAATTGAAAAATCAAAGAGAATCCTAGATTTGGCCGTTGAATTAGGAACGGATATTGTGACAACTCATATTGGGATAATTCCTGAAGACCCAGCCGCCCCTGTGTATGAATCGATGCAAAAAGCGTGTGAGGAATTAGGGGTATACGCAAAAAGCTTAAATGCTTATTTTGCGATTGAAACAGGCCCGGAAACCTCCTTAAAGCTGAAGTCGTTCTTGGATACTCTTAGCACCAATGGGGTTTCCGTCAATTTTGATCCGGCAAATATGGTCATGGTTACAGGAGATGACCCTGTTGAAGGAGTTAAGCTTTTGAAGGATTACATTGTTCATACACATGTGAAGGATGGAGTCCGAAATAAACCTGTAGATCCTCGTGATGTTTACGGTGCACTTGGCTATGGCGGCGGAGTGGACCATGAACAAATTGCCAAGATGGTAACCGAAGGGGAATTTTTCAGAGAGTTACCGTTAGGTGAGGGGAAAGTCGATTTTGTAAATTATTTCGCTGCACTACAATCAATTGGTTACAATGGTTATTTAACCATTGAAAGAGAAGTAGGGACAAACCCTGTTTATGATATTGGCGAGGCTATTAAGTTTATTCGGACATTTAAATAATAGAAAGCTAGATTTTAATAAAATAATATAGATGTCAGTTACAAGAATAGGGCTGGACGAAAAAAGGTCCGGCCCTATTCTATTAGAAAGGCTCGTAATAAGGGGTGGAACGAATGAGCATTGGCTGCTTGACGACAGAACATCGAAATATAAGTGTGATGTGGAAGACGGTATCTGAAGATTGTAATTTAGCGTGTGATTATTGTTATTACAGCACTTGTGGCGGAAAGCCAGGGAAGAAAATTAATCGAATTGATTCTAAGATTTTAGATAAATTTATTAAGGAATATATGGAGAGGTCAAATGGGGTTGCTTCCTTTGCCTGGCAAGGGGGAGAACCGTTACTAGCCGGGCTTGATTTTTTCGAGGAAGTGGTTTCTCTTCAAGCTAAATACGCTCCGAAAAATACGATTATTTCTAACTCACTGCAAACCAATGGAACGCTATTGACTGGTAAATCTGCGCTTTTTTTAAAACAGTATCAATTTTTAGTGGGAGTTAGTTTGGATGGACCAAAGGAGATTCATGATGCCCGGAGAGTAGATTCCCGAGGGCAGGGCAGCTTTGACCGGGTTATGAAGGGAATCGGATATCTTCGTAAGCATAGGGTAGATTTTAATATTTTAACTGTCGTGCACAAGGGGAATGTTGGGAAAGCAACAGAGATGATGCAATTTTTTGAATCTGAGGGATTCGGATTTGTTCAATTTATCCCATGTATGGATTTCCGTGCTCAAGAGGTTAACCGTCCCGGTGTTTACGATATAACACCGGAAGAATATGGCGACTTCCTTTGTGAAGCCTTTGATTATTGGTATAACAATGGCGACCCAAGGACTTCGATACGATTCTTTGATGAAATGCTTTCTGTTTATGTGAATCAGCAGCCAGGTTCCTGTATCCATATGGCCTCATGCCCGCAAACGATTATTCTAGAACAAAATGGGGATGCCTTCCCTTGTGACTTTTATATTAATCCAGAATGGAAGATTGGTAATGTCGGAAGTGATTCTATTGATGAACTATTATCCCACCCATTGTATGATACCTTCCTTAAAATGAAGCCCAACTTACCCGAACCATGTAAAACATGTGAATGGAAGAAGCTCTGCCATGGAGGATGCCCTCGTAATCGGAAATGGAGTGCCGATCGTTCGACCTCGGAGGTTGACTATTTTTGTTCGAGTTACAAGCAAATTTACAGTTATGCAGATGAACGGATGAAGCAGCTCGGAGATAAGGTTAGGGCGGAGTTGTTCTATCAGAATGTGGCACGTTATTTTAAAGGGAAATCTCCAAAAAGGAATGATCCATGTCCGTGCGGCAGCGGGAAAAAATACAAACAATGCTGTGCAGACCTTCGTGTCAGCTAGGACCTAAATTATGTGAAATATAAATAGGAACATATATCATTTAATGATTTTCCTCATTTACCAAAAGTATTTTGTAGATGGAATTGCAGGTTCAATTAAAGGATAAGAAAGGTGGAAAGAAATGAAGCCCAATGTATTATTGATCATGGTTGATCAAATGAGATTTGATTGTTTAAGCTCTGCGGGCCACCCAGTTGTTGAAACACCCAATCTAGATCAATTAGCAGCGGAAGGTGTTACGTTTGGGAATGCTTACTCGGCAACGCCGACATGTGTCCCGGCACGTGCTGCAGTATTAACAGGTATGTCACAGCGATCAACGGGACGGGTGGGTTATCAGGACCGAGTGCCTTGGGACTACCCACATATGCTGCCGGAAGAAATGAGCAGTGCAGGTTACCATACACAAAGTGTCGGAAAAATGCATGTGTATCCATCCAGGAATTTATGTGGTTTTCACAATGTCATTTTACATGATGGCTATTTGCATCATAATCGTTTTAAAAACACCCCATACCAAGAGTCTTTTGAACAAACGGATGACTATTTACCTTGGCTCAGAGAGCGGCTTGGCGGTCATCGGGATATAACGGATATTGGTTTGGATTGTAATGCTTCAGCGATGAGCCGTCCTTGGCATTTACCGGAAGAGTTTCATCCAACGAATTGGGTTGTTACCCAATCGATTGATTTTCTAAGGCGCCGGGATCCAAGAAAACCATTTTTCTTAAAAATGTCATTTGTCCGCCCGCATCCACCGTTTGATCCGCCGCAAGCTTATTTTGATTACTATATGAGTAAAGAGATAGATGAGCCGGTTATCGGGACATGGGCAGCGAAAGATGAAACAGGATTAGGACTGCTCCCAACAACTAGAAGAGGTGTAGTTCCGGAACAGCGCCTTAAACGTGCCCGTGCTGCATACTATGCATTAATTGCCCATCTCGATGATCAAATTGGCCGGTTTATTCAGGCGATGTTTGAGTATCAAGTGTATCAAAACACAGTCATTTTATTTGTTTCTGATCATGGGGAACTGCTCGGGGATCATCATTTTCTAGCTAAATCACTGGCTTATGAAGGCAGTGCAAAAATTCCATTTATTCTTTCTGACCCCGGAAATCAGCTTGGAATCCAAAAGGGCACAACCTGTGACCAAATCATTGAATTACGCGATATTATGCCGACTTTATTAGAGGCAGCGGATGCTCCAATACCTGAAACGGTAGAGGGAAAAAGTGTTATTCCGCTCGCAAAAGCAATGGAGACAGAATGGAGACCTTACCTCCATGGAGAGCATGCATATGGGGATTTATCTCATCATTATATTGTAACCGGCAAAGAGAAATATATATGGTATTCACAAACAGGTAAAGAACAGTATTTTGATCTAGTAAATGATCCGCAGGAGAGACACAACTTAATTCAAGATGATCGGTATTCAGTGCAGGCAGCATCCTTAAGAAATATTCTTGTTCAAGAACTGGAAGGAAGAGAGGAAGGATACAGTGACGGAACGCATTTAATTATAGGTTGTCAGCCGAGAGCAGTGCTGAATAATAGATAAAAAATGGTAGAACTCAATTGAGTTCTATTATTTTTGAATGACAGGAATTAAATTTAGAACTTTTTTAGTTAAGTATAGAACTATTTTAATAGAAGCTTAAAATCTGGTAAATTGTTGCGAAATAAGATGTTATCCTATAGAGGAAACTGAAAGGGTTTTCAGAGGGTTGTAAGCGCAAGAGAATATCATTATTCAAAAAGAATTTTTTGGAGGTATTTTGAATGATTAAGAGAAATGATTGGGAAAACATTGCTGTACTTCATAAAAACAGATTGCCTGAACGGGCGTACTTTCTATCGTTTTCTGACGAACGTTCTGCTTTAACATATGATAGAGGAAATTCCCAGGGATTTAAACTGTTAAATGGGAGCTGGAAGTTTCATTATGCTGAAACCCCGACACTCGCTCCTGAGAATTTCCATCAAGATCATTTTGATGTGAGTGACTGGGATGAGCTCGTCGTTCCTTCCCATTGGCAGATGAATGGATATGGAAAGCCTCATTATACCAATGTTGTGTACCCGTTTCCGGTGGACCCGCCGTATGTACCAACAGAAAACCCAACTGGTTCCTATCGCAGGAATTTTTATATTCCAGCGCAATGGCTGCAGCAAAAAATCATCTTACATTTTGAGGGTGTAGACTCTGCGTTCCATGTGTGGGTCAATGGCCAGGAGGTCGGCTATAGCCAGGGCAGCCGAATTCCAGCTGAATTTGATATCACTTCTTACATCCATGAGGGCGAAAATACTTTAGCCGTTCGAGTCTATCAATGGTCGGATGGCACCTACTTAGAAGATCAGGATATGTGGTAGTTAAGCGGGATCTTCAGAGATGTGTATTTAGCAGCAAAACCAAAGGTTCATATTCAGGACTTTTTCGTCACCACCAACCTTGATGAGCATTATCAAAATGCGACTCTTTCCATTAATACGGCCATTGAAAATGGCTCAAGCCAGGTGTTTGAAAATTACCAGCTTGAATACCGCCTTCTCAATCAAGACGGGACATTGGTGACAGTAAATTCACAGAAGGTGCTTCTGCACAACAATCAATTAATCAGTGTTAACATCGACATTCCCGTAGAGAATCCTGAAAAGTGGTCCGCGGATCGTCCGTATCTGTACCATTTATTGATTGCGTTAAAGGATGGTGTCGGGAATGTGATCGAGGTAATTCCAAATAAAACTGGTTTCCGTTCAATTGAATTGAAGGATGGTGTTGTCCTGATAAATGGTGAAGCCATTAAATTCAAGGGTGTCAATCGTCATGACTCTCATCCAGATTTAGGACGGGCGGTGCCGCTCGATGCCATGGAGAAGGATGTCATCCTGATGAAACAGCATAATATCAATGCGGTTAGGACAGCCCATTATCCAAATGATTCGAGATTCTATGACCTTTGTGATGTATATGGTCTTTATGTCATCGATGAAGCAGACTTGGAAACCCATGGCTTTGAACATACCGGTAATGCTTTATTAGGTAATAATCCTGATTGGGTTAAGGCGAATAGTGATCGAGGCAAGTTAAGTGATGATCCTGAGTGGGAAGAGGCCTATATTGATCGAGCCAAACGGATGGTTGCCCGCGATAAGAACCACCCTTCTGTTATCATGTGGTCATTAGGGAATGAATCAGGCTTTGGATGTAATCATGAAGCAATGGGCAAATGGATCAAAGAAAATGACCCGACCCGCCTTGTACACTATGAAGGTGAAGTTAGAAGCATTATGATGCAAGACGACGATAATCCAAAAAGGGATCCAGCCGTTTCCGATGTGCATACTACGATGTACACATCGATTGAGATAATGGAACAATTGGGACAAAGAACGGATCTCAACAAGCCGCATATTTTGTGTGAATATATTCATGCCATGGGGAATGGCCCTGGCGGCATTAAAGAGTATTGGGATCTATTTTACCAATACAAACGTTTACAAGGCGGTTTTGTCTGGGAATGGTGTGATCATGGAATCCGCCAATTTACCGAAGAGGGCGAAGAATACTACGCTTACGGCGGCGATTTCGGTGACAAACCAAATGATTATAATTTTGTTGTTGACGGGCTTGTGATGCCTGATCGAACACCGTCTCCAGGGTTAATTGAATATAAAAAAGTCATTGAACCTGTTCATGTAGAGGCTGTTGATTTGAAAAATGGAACGGTGCGTATTAGGAACCGTTATGATTTTATTTCTTTAGATCATCTGAACTTGTCATGGTCGATCGAGGCAGATGGCAAGCTTATTGATCACGGTATGATGCCAGCTCCTGATGTGGCACCAGGCGATACGATGACGCTGACAATTCCGTTTAAACTTCCAGAGCTAATCCAGCCGGAAACGGATTATTGGTTAAATCTCCAATTTACGTTGGGCGCTGATACACTATGGGCAAAAGCAGGGCATGAGATTGCTTGGGCGCAGTTTGAACTGCCTGTCATAAGCAGTGTTGAAAGCAAAGTGATTGACACTCTTCATCAGCACCTTGATTGTCAGGAGTGGAATAACAAGCTGCTGGTTCAAGGAGAAGACTTCCAAGTTGAGTTTGATCTCGTATTCGGAAAACTGAATTCGTGGTCTTATCGAGGTATTAGTCTTTTAGAAGAAGGCCCAAAGCTTCAATTATGGCGTGCTTTAATCGACAATGATCACCGTTCAGCGGCTGAATGGAAGCGATATGGCCTACATTGGCTTCAGCACCGTGTCAATGGGGTCGAGTGGCAGCAAACAGCTGGCGATAAGGTTGTCATCACTTCCAGCGTTCGGATTGCCCCGCCAATTTTAGCTTGGGGAATTAACGTCGCCTATACGTATACGATTCATAGCAATGGTGAGCTTTCCATCGATGTGAAAGGCAGCCCTGAAGGAAATGGACCGGAAACCTTACCGCGTCTTGGCTTGCAAATGAAGCTGCCTGTTTCTTTAACGGATGTGTCCTGGTATGGACGTGGACCGGGCGAGGCCTATAGCGACAGCAGAGAGGCTAATCGCGTAGGCGTTTATGCTAAAAAAGTGGAAGAGCTATACACTCCATATATATTTCCGCAGGAGAATGGCAATCGCCATGAGGTTCGCTGGGTATCGCTAACGAATGCTGGCGGCATAGGCTTTGTTGCAGCAGGTGAGCCAACGCTTGATTTCAGTGCCCACTATTATACAACGGAAAACATGGATCAAGCTCAACATACCTATGATTTAATCAAGCAGGATTTTATTACATTGAACCTGGATCATCAGCAGCATGGTCTTGGATCTGCCAGCTGCGGACCAGATGTGACGGAACCATATCGCTTAAAAAATAAGGAGTTCCAATTTGCTGTTCACTTAAAGCCATTTTCTACGGACGAGGGTTCGCAAGTTGAAATCAGCAAGTCGTTAAGGGCAAAGTATAGCAAGAAGGAAAGCAATATTCCTGTAGTATAGAGGATCCAATATAACAATTCAAATTAAAATTAGTACAGAAAAAGAGGCTGTCCCAAAAGCTAATTTTGGGAACAGCCTCTTTTTTTAACCGAAGATATAATGTTTCTAGTGATACTACACCTTATTTTTTATATTTAGCATCATAGGCTGCTTGGTTGATTTCTATAAACCTTTTTAGATTCATACTGTCTAAGGTTTTAAGATACGTATCCCATTCCTTATCGATATCAGCATCTCCTGTCACAAAACGGGCTGTCATTTCATTTACGTAATCTGTAACAGTCTTTTCAAGTTCAGCTAATTCAGCAGCTTGTTCCTCTGTAAAGAATAGTGTAGGGATTAGCATATTTTCATCTGCTTTATATGGTTCATATTGCTTATTTGTTGCTTCATAAAGGACTTTTTCTTGATTTGTTTCATCAACAACTTCAGATAGACGGAAATCGGCTGTACGTAATGAAGGGCCAGTTTGTGACCAATGCATGTTATTGCCTTCTTCCTTGCCAGGAATCCTGAAATATTTCCCTGGCTTACCATCTATCCCCAGCTCCCCATCCTTGGCTTTTCTCCAGTTTTCTCCTTCAATCCCCAGTACAGAACGCATGGTGAACTCTTCGTTAAACATGGCATCGGCCCAACGTAATGCAACATCTGGATGTTTGGCATTTTTCGTAATGACAAATTCAGCAGGTCTTGAGACAGGATTAGGGTAATTCTGTGAAACTCGATTTCCTTTTGGACCTTCTAAAGGAGCTAACGCTACAAAGTCTTTTCCTTGTTCTGGAGATGAAGTGAAACCTCCTGTTGATGCACCTAAACCTGCACCTAACAGTTGTGCATCAGGGTTTGATCCCATTTTCTTAAACTGAGTACCATCAAGAGTAAAGGATTCAGAGGCAAGTAACCCTTCTTTATTTAGCTTCCGCATGTACTGAAGTCCTTTTTTCCAATCAGGCTTATTGAAGGCAACATCAATCTTGCCATTATCGACGAATAGATGGTTCCCATTTCCTGAATAAATAAATGGGTTCATTAGATAGAATTCAGCACGGCTTCCCCAAGATTTCGGTGAACCAGCTAAAGGAATTTCATCCGCTTTTCCGTTGCCGTTTGGATCTTTTTCTTTGAATGCTTTTAATACCTGATAAAACTCTTCAGTTGTGGTTGGCATTTGAAGCCCAAGCTTGTCCAACCATGTTTTGTTAATCCACAACTTTTCTGGAACCGAACAATGATAGCATGCATTTACTTGAGGTAATGAGTATATATTGCCGTCAGGAGCTGTAATCGTATCTTTGACAATAGGTAGCTCATCAAACATTTTCTTAGTCTCAATCCCATACTTATCAATTAAATCATTAAGCGAAAGAAATGCGCCTTGTTTTCCATAAATCATCAACTGAGCTGTTGATATTGGCGCATCCATAATAACATCCGGATAATCGCCGCTTGCAAGGACTAAATTTAACTTTTCAGAGGCGCTTTGTTCAGGCAATACTTCCCATTCAACATGTACATTTGTTTTCTCTTCTAACCATTTGGTAAACTCATTGGTTTTGATGTCTTCTACGAAGCTATTTCCTGTTACCAACACTTTAAGTGTTACCTTTTCCTTAACAATTGGAAATGTCCCAGCTTCAGTAACAATTGGTTTTTGTTCTTTTTTATCCTTCGTCCCTGTGCTTACGTCTTGACTTGAACACGCAGTAAGTAATATTGAAATCATTAAAAGAAAAGCTAAACCTGTATTTAAAACTCTTTTCATTATGAAACACTCCCCCGAAATTTGTTGGATTTAAATGAGTTGATCACTAATGGTAACTATGCCTGAGTCATCACCACCCTTAAGGGCAAATAATAAAGTTACTTGAAGGGAATTTAGTTCCTAAAGTTTCCTTATTTCCGCAGCTATTCTTTTAAGGAACCGATCATAACACCTTTAACAAAGTGTTTTTGAACAAAAGGATAAATAATAAGAACTGGAACGGAAGCAACAACAATTAATGAGTATTTCAATAGTTCACTTAAACCGGCCTTAGCAGCCATCCGCTCCATATCACCCAACATTTGCGGGTCAACTTGATTTTGAACAAGAATGCTATTCAAAATTAATTGCAAAGGGAACAAATCTTGATCTCGTAAATAAATCAAAGCATTAAAGAATGAGTTCCAGTGTCCGACCGCATAGAACAAAGTCATAACGGCTATTATTGGACCTGACAAAGGCAAGACAATACTTCTTAAAAAACGAAAATCACTGCACCCATCTATCTTTGCTGCTTCTTGCAATTCCTTAGGAATAGTCGATTTAAAGTAAGTTCTTGTGATAATAACATTAAAAACGGACATTGCACCTGGAATAATCATTGCCCAACGAGTATCTAACATTCCAAGTTCCTTAATAAGTAAATAGTTTGGAATAATCCCGCCGCTGAAAATCATAGTAAATAGAAAAAGTAACATAAAAAATTTCCTGCCGAAAAATTCATCTCTAGATAAAGGGTATGCCGCTAAAATGGTCATGCCAATATTTATTAGTGTTCCGACCACTGTATAAAAAATGGAATTGGCATAGCCTGTCCAAATTAATTTATAACTAAAAACTGCTTTGTATCCTTCTAAACTAAAATCAACCGGCCATAGCCAAACTTTCCCCGAAAGTACGGCTTCAGTAGAACTAAATGATGCGCTCAAAATGTAAATAAGTGGATAAAGAAACACAACTAGCAATAAGGAAAGTACAGAATAGTTTACTATTGTAAATATCCTGTCACTTTTCGTTTCTTTAATCGAATGATTCATCATTAAACTTCACCACTTTCTCTTTTTCTTTACCATAGGTTTTCTTGTCCAACTTTTTTCGCTATTTTATTAACTGTAATAATCATAATAAACCCGATTACTGCTTTGAATAATCCGATTGCAGCCGCATACGAATAACTTGGTACCGCTGATACGAGCCCCACTTTATATACATAAGTATCTATAACTTCAGAGGTTCGTAGGTTTAAAGGATTTTGCAACAATAATACTTTCTCAAACCCTACGCTCAAAATACTTCCCGTGTCTAATATGAATAATATAATCATAATTGGTAAAATTCCTGGAATATCAATATGCCAAATTCTTTGGAGTTTCGTTGCCCCATCTACAACGGCAGCTTCATGAAGGCTTTGATTAACACTCGATAATGCGGCCAAATAAATAATGCAGCCAAATCCAATGTTTTGCCAAATTCCTGACCATACATAGATCGATTTAAAATTATCTGGATTCCCCATGAAGTTAATAGAATCAAATCCAAGTAAATTTAATAAACTATTAATTGGACCTCTTGGTTCTAAAAACACAAGAATAATGCCTACCATTACTACCACTGAAATAAAATGTGGAGCATAAGAAACCATTTGAATTGTCTTTTTGAAATGCTTTTTATTAACGTAATTAATGGCTAAGGCCAAAAGAATTGGAAACGGAAATCCTGCAAGTAATTGATAAAAACTCAAAACTAATGTATTAAGTATTACCCGCTTAAACTCGTATGAATGAAAAAAACGAACAAAATGATCGAAACCAATCCATGGGCTTCCTAAGATTCCTTGTACGGGATTAAAATTTTTAAAAGCAATCGTGACACCGTACATCGGTATGTAATGGAATACGATAATGTATACGAGTGGTAAAAAGAAAATCACATACAATTGCCAGCAGTTTTTTATTTGTTTCAGGATCGAATTTTTGGTCTTATATCCCTCCTTAACTGAAATTTCAGTTTTTTTATTCAATACCTTAATACTTTCCATCATTAAATCCCTCCTTAAATAGTTTTAATGGTGCGGTTTTCGTTTTAAACGCTTACAATAAAAATAATACAAACGTTGGTGTGTTTTGTGGTATCGATAACATTAAAATAACACCTACAAAATATACTGTCAATTCAAATTTTTATAATAGTTTTGACCTGAGAATGGAATATCCCCCCAATAACCTGTATAAATTTTAGCAAAATATTTTATTGGTAACGATAACATTGGTTTGATAAACTAGTTGACAATTTATCTCGATTTGTTATATTTACGTTACCGATAACAGCGAGGAACTCTTACAACTTAATTTGCTAATTCATTTTGACTACTAATTTTAATTACAGATATATTGAGAGGAGCTGTAGATTTGGCTAAAAATAATCGTTTAGAAGAGCGTCTCGATGTCTCATTTGGCGGTCTTTTTTCTACTGAATTTGGCTATACGAATCCGACTGGTGAAGTGATGGATGGTGATCTCACGCGCCAGACGGGCAAAGAAACAATTATGCAAGGAAGATTAGTTTTAACAGGAGGCGAGGATGCGGTCACATTTAACCCGCGTACGTTTTTAAAAGCGTCAAATCCAATCAAGGACTCAGTCATTATTGAAACACAATTTAGACCAATAGAAACACCTGAAGCTTACGACACGATTCTGTCTGTTGGTGGAAATCTCTATGTCCGCTATAAAACAAAACGTACAATCGAATATGGCTTTGATCTCAATCAAAATGGCCAGTTGGCATCGGTAACAGAAACGATTGAAGTACCTGAGCAAATACTTGACTACAAACTTGCGATTGTCTATCAGCCAACTGAAAATGGAGCAAAGATGCGCGCCTTTATCAATGGGGTGGAGTACCCAACGATTGAATCGAAGAATGGACGGGTCGTTTGGGAAGCGACGACTCATGAGATCGGCTTTGGCAATGACGTGCATCCCGACCGATCAGATCGCGGCCTCAAAGGGGCGTTTTCAAGAGCGATCGTCACGACATTTGATGGGGAATTTCATCCGTCGCTTTTAAAAATGATGAATTTCTCACGCACGACCAAGGAACTTTTTGCCTTAGGACAAGGACAGCTGCAAGGGACGCTTTACCAGCCGACAGACGACGAACAGATCGATGGGAAACTGCACATTCATGGCGGTACGATCAGTAATTTCGGTCAAATCGACTTGACGGGTGACGGCTCCTATATTGCCTATACACCAACCGAAACAACGCTTGAGCAAACGGGAAATTATTTTGCCGAATTGATCATTGAAGCTTCAGCGTTCAAGCCTGGGACGACCTTGTTTGAATTCGCTGGATCCGTCATTTTACAAGGTTCAAAAGAGTCAAACGCAGTCGATCTCATCATCAAAGAAGCTGACCCAATCACGATCAATCTATCCGAACTTGAGATTGAAGATGATGCGCTCCATCTCGCGCTGATCTATCACGAGAACGAGCTAACACTCCAGTCCTACCAAATTGAACTCGCAACGATCACTCTAGATGAAAAAATTCATGGCCCACAAGGTCAAGTATTTTATGCTGGGAGCCCACGAAAAGATTGCTCGAGTTTAGCGGGTAAAGTTTATGGTGTCGGATTCACCCGTTATCAAGGGGGATTTACCAATGAGTTGCTCAGTTTATTAGGTGGCCCGATCATCATCAGAACGGATTTGGAACCAGGCTATCAGATTCCAATTAAACCTAACGAATATCCAGCTTCACTGGCTGCCAAAGCATCACTCGTTCGTCCCCGCCCAAATCAAGTCCAGTGGCAAAAGTATGAACAAACAGCCTTTATTCACTACGGCATCAATACGTATTATGAGGTCGAGTGGGGCGATCTTTGGAAGCATGATGATCCAAAAATGTTTCATCCGACGGATTTAGATACGGATCAATGGGCACGCGCATTAAAGGCTAGTGGCTTCAAAATGGCGGTCTTAACGGTCAAACACCATGATGGATTTGCGCTCTATCCTTCGAGATACACTGATTTTAGCGTCGCAAGCAGTGATTGGCGCGATGGCCAAGGCGATGTTTTACGTGAATTTGTCGACTCGATGAGAAAATACGGGATCAAAGTCGGTATGTACTTATCGCCAGCTGATCACGGCGCCTTTAGGGAGAAAATTTTTGCGAATGAAAGTGAACGAAAAATGCGGACGATTCCGACCTTCGTCGAAGGGGATGACCGTGAGGGGAATGAGGATCTGCCAACGTTTAATTTACCTGGAACGGATTATGGTGAGATGTTCATGAATCAGCTTTATGAAGTTTTGACAGAGTACGGCAAGGTGGATGAAGTATGGTTTGATGGCGCGCAGGGGCATATTCCAGGTGATACGGCAGAGAAATATGATTGGGATAGCATTTACACGTTGATCAATCAGCTGCAACCCGAGGCAGTCATTGCAATAACTGGATCCGATGTGCGCTGGGTCGGGAATGAATCCGGCTGGGCACGTGAGAATGAGTGGAGTGTAATCGCTGCCGAAATGTTACCTGATGGGAAACAAGGATACTACCCTGAATTCAGTGCACCTGATTTAGGGAGCAGGCCCGTCTTAGCTGAGGCCGCTGCGAATGGCATGGACTATTTAACCTGGTGGCCAGCAGAGGTCGATGTCAGCATCCGGCAAGGGTGGTTTTACCATGATCATCAACAACCGAAGAGCCTTGATGAACTAAGGGAGATTTACTATCAATCGATTGCTCGAAATTCTGTTTTATTATTAAATATTCCACCGAATAAAGCGGGTCGATTCGCGGATGTCGATGTCAAAAGGCTGATTGAATGGCATGAAAGCATCAAGCGAGATTTTGCCGTGAACTACACCGCCGAAGCAACCGTTGTAGCTGAAAACGGAAAAGAAGGTTCAGATCCGCATCACGTGATCGATGGAATCTATGAGACAGCTTGGGAAGCGGAGTCGACTGAACCAAGCCATTTAACCTTTTCGTTTGATGCGCCAGTTGAAGTTGAGCGAATCATCTTACAAGAAAATATTCACCACGGCCAGCAAGTTGAATCCTTCACAATCGATGCTTGTGATGAAAATGGCGAGTGGGAAGAGATTTACGCGAATGAATCGATCGGCTATAAGCGCATTATCGTCTTACCAGAGCCCGTAAAAGGCACTGAATTCAGGCTGAATATTTTACAATCACGCGGACCTGTTCATTTATCTGAAGTCGGATTTTACAAAAGACAATAAACGAATTTGAATAACCGGGCAGATCTCATGTCCGGTTATTCTTTTGTCCACGATTGCGTGCAAAATCCGAACAAAGCAGTTAGGAAAATTCATTTATTGACATACTTATATTAGTTTGTTAGATTCGTGTTATCGATAACGCGAATCTTTTATTTTGTAATATATTAAGTAGACTTGTACCCTGTTATTTTTGACGGAATGCAGGGTCCAAAACATGGTAACTATGCCATGTGTATGAATCTTATGTTAAAATTTAATCAAGATGTGACAGTATATTAAAAAATAATGATTCAGGATTGAATGTAAACGCCCTCAAATTAAGGTCCTGTCAGGTATTCCAATTAAACAGGCGAGGCATCGGGCAATGCTTCTCGATAATTTTTGCAGGAGGAAGGTGTTTATCATGTTTGATAGACTTGAAAAAATAAAGATTTTTAGAAAGTTTTTATTCTCCTATCTAATGATTCTTATCATTCCGCTATTAGCTAGTTTGGTTATTTATCAAGTCAGTGTTCATAAAATGAAAGACTATGCAAGTGAAAACAGTAAAAACTTGCTCAATCAAACGAAGGACATTATCAATCAAAAAAACGATGAGATTGAGAATTTTGTTTACCAGATGTCCTTGAATCCGGAAATTAATCAATTGATGTATCGAACGTCGAATGCAGATATAAATATCGCTTATGATATCTATAAAGTTCAAAATAGTATTAATCCGTATTGGAATACGAATAAGTTATTTAATAATTTTTATATTTATTTTAATCAAATCGACACGATCGTATCTCCTGAATCATCGTACGTACGTACAAAGGACTTTTATGATAACCATACCTATGAAGGTTTAAGTTATGAGGATTGGAAAAAAAACATCAATCAAACGTATCTTTCCCGTTATTATTTACCCTCAGCGGATGTAAAGATGGGGAAAAAGACAGAATCGATTATTACTTATGTACAATCACTCCCGTTTAATAGTAAAAATCCGAAAGCAAATATCGTGGTAATGATTGACGAAAAGGAAATCACATCCTTATTGAATAGAGTTTCCTCCCAATACGACGGTTCAACCTTTATTCTAGATGACAAAGGAAATTTAATTGCAGGCGATAACATAGATAAAAACATGATTTCATTAGACAAGTCAACAGGTAAATTCTCCATTAAGGATCAAGAACAGAAATATATGTATATTGAAACGAAGTCTAATAATAATAAGTGGACGTATGTTGCACTCATTTCGAAAGAGAAATTATCTGAGGATGTTAGTTTTATTCAAACGATTAGTTCGGTCCTTGCATTTTTGACCATTCTTATTGGACTATTTACTGCCTTTCTTTTTTCATATAAAAATAGTATTCCTCTAAATCGGCTTCTGGGCGTTATGAAAATTACTGAAATTGGAAAAGCAGCCAATCCATATGATTTCATCCACAGCAATGTGGAAGATATCATTGTGAATAATGATCGGCTAAAGGATAAAATCCAAAACCAATTACCAATTTTGCAAGATTCGGTGATTCGAAAATTAGTTGCCGGGGAGTTTACTTCTTCAAAAGAGGCACAACTGCTAATCGAACAAGCGAACCTGCCGTTAAAAGGTTCTTTTGGTTTTGTTTTCATCGTACAAATTATTCATATGTTGAATGAACTAGATAAAGAGATGCTAGATGAAATGAATGTCGCACAACTATTTATTCAAAATGAATTAACAGATCATTTTAAAGGAGAGGCTCTGCACTCCAATATCAATAAAGATCAAGTCCTTTTCTTATTATCCTATGATAAAAAACTTTCCCTTCAAGAAACGAAAAAGTTGGAAGAGTCTCTTCATTTGTTTATTAAACAAGTGGAAAAGAAATTTAGTTTGAATGTGAATATTGGTTTGGGCAGCCAATTTGAACAGTTAACAGATATTCATCAATCCTTTGAGGAGGCAAAGTTAAGCTTACCATTTATTCAATCCATTCAAGGAAAAGGCTCACTTTATAAACATGAACATTCTTATCTAGAGGACACGATTGATTATTATTATCCTATTGAGGTAGAACTTCGCCTCATAAATGCCGTAAAAAACGGAGAAGTAAATGAGGTAAATGAGCTGATTGATAAAATACTTCTTGAAAATGTGGAAAGAAGAGTGTTAACGAACAAAAAAGGAGCCCAATTATTGGCCGCTTTGAATGGGACAATGGTAAGAATTCTTTCAAAAAATACGCAATTGAACAGTGCAAAGGCAGATGAAATACGAGAACGTTTAGAAGAACTGTTGTTAAAAAAGAGCAGTTTTCATAAAACTATTGAGCAGATAAAAGAAATTTTGATTGAAATTGCTCAGAGTATTTATGAAAATAAGACCGCAGGCAGGCAGCAAGTTATTCATAGGATGAAGGAATGGATTAAACACCATTTTAATGATCCTGATTTAACCTTGTATCAAATTTCTGAAGCTGTTGGTCTTCCTGAAAAAATGGTTCCGTCGGTATTTAAAGAACATGTTGGAGTAAACATTTCAGATTATATTGAGGATGTAAGGATTAACTTTGCAAAATCAAAATTGGTTCAATCCGATCAGGCGATTGAAGATATTGCTGTGCATTCCGGTTATAACAGCGCACATTCCTTTCGGCGTGCCTTTAAACGCAATACTGGATCTTCGCCATCAGAATATCGAAAAATGTTGAAAGGTACGTAAAAGTAGGAAATATTCTGTTTTCAAATAACTGTACCCTATAAATTAAATGTACGGTTCCATATCCAATTGCTGAAAAAACCCTTTATTATCAAGGGTTTTTTTATTGTACGTTATGAGATGAATCGTATCTTTCCCGTTTTTCAAATTTCAATTATGATAGCGGTAACAATTTGAAAGATTAAGATTATTTTCGCACCAAAGCGGATTAAAAATGGGGGGGTAATATGAAAGTAGAAGTATTGGACCAAAAACAAATGAAAAATGTTGGAATTGAAAAAGAGGTTGTCTCGAAACATTCAAGGTGGAAAAAAATTAGGAAACACTGGCAATTATATTTCCTCGTTGCAATCCCATTGATTTTTTTGATCACCTTTAAGTATGTTCCGATGGCAGGTATTGTCATTGCGTTTAAAGACTATAGTGTGGTAAAAGGAGTTTTTGGCAGTGAATGGGCGGGAATGAAGTATTTCCAATCGTTTTTTCAAAGTCCTAACTTTTCTCTCTTATTAAAAAACACACTTGGGTTAAGCGTGTACGGATTAATTGTAGGGTTTATTTGTCCGATAATATTAGCATTGGCTTTAAATGAAGTTCAAAATGCCCGTTTTAAGAAATTTGTGCAAACGATTACTTATGCACCTTACTTTATCTCTACTGTTATCATGGTGTCGATTATTATCTTATTTCTGTCACCAAATGCAGGATTTGTTAATAATATTTTAGGTTTATTCGGAATCGAGCCAATCAACTTTTTAGGGAATCCAACTTATTTTAAATCCATCTATGTTTGGTCCGATGTGTGGCAAAACACCGGATATGCAACAATTATTTACTTAGCTGCTCTTGCAGGAGTAGATACACAATTGTATGAAGCGGCGAAGGTCGACGGAGCGAATCGCTTCCAAAAAATCATGAATGTCGACCTGCCAGGAATATTCCCGATTATTATTGTCCTATTAATTCTTAATGTTGGGAGTATTATGTCGCTGGGATTTGAAAAAATCTATCTATTACAAAATCCAATGAATACCAATTCATCTGAAGTCATTTCTACTTATGTGTATAAAGTTGGATTGCTTGGGGCGAACTTTAGCTTTGCATCCGCAGTAGGTTTATTTAATTCCATTGTTAACTTCATATTAATTTTTACTGCTAACAGTATCTCGAAGCGATTCTCGTCATCAAGCTTATGGTAGGAGGGAAGGATATGAAGAAAACAGAAAGTATAAGAATAAAAGAATCAAAAATCGATCGCCTTTTTATGTGTGCAGTTTATGTATTCCTGGCTCTCATTTTAATTGCTGTGCTCTATCCGCTCATCTATATTGTGAGCGCTTCATTTAGTAGCGCCTCTGCGGTAACATCCGGACAAGTATGGCTGTTTCCTGTTGAACCAACTCTATTAGGGTACACGACGGTATTTAAGAATCCTCAAATTCTACAAGGTTTCTCGAATTCACTGTTTTACACTATAGTAGGGACTATTATTAGTGTAAGTATAACAATTATGCTTGCTTATCCTCTTTCAAGAAAATCGTTTTATGGCCGTAAACTTATTATGATCTTACTTGTTTTTACGATGATTTTTGATGGTGGATTAATACCGCTGTATCTTGTAGTAAAAAATTTAAATTTAATCGATTCAGTCTGGGCGCTTTTACTTCCATCGGCTCTTGCCGTGTTCCAAGTCATCATTGCTCGGACATTCTTCCAATCTACGATTCCAGATGAATTAGTAGAAGCGAGTGAAATGGATGGCTGCAGTGATATTGGCTTTATCTTTAAAGTCGTATTGCCGCTTGCGAAACCGATAATTGCTGTTCTTGTCCTCATGTATGCCGTAATGAAGTGGAATATGTACTTTGATGCATTGATTTATTTAAAATCAGAAGAGCTTTATCCTTTACAGCTAATTTTAAGAAGTCTTCTCATTTTAAATACCGATCCATCAGCTAATATAGAAGATATTTTGAAGATGCAAGGATTAAAGGAATTAATGAAGTATTCTTTAATTGTTATTTCAAGTTTACCAGTTTTAATCCTATATCCATTTGTTCAAAAGCATTTTGTGAAAGGAATGTTAATTGGATCAGTAAAGGGTTAAAAACAGTTTGGAACGTTTTTAAAATTTAAATAACGTTAGTAAAAAACAAAGGAGATGTTTATATGAAGAGGTTATCGGCTATTTTTCTGCTACTGATTTCAATTGTTTTACTTTTTGCCGGCTGTGTTCCTAGCAAGAACAGCTCATCAGACAATTCAAGTAAAGGTTCAGATCCAAATGGACCAATTGAAGTATCGATCTTCACACCAACTATTTCGTACGATCCAGTATTTGATCGAGAGAAAAATGAATTTACGAAAATGGTTGAAGAAAAGTTTAATATCAAAATTAACTGGCAAGACGCGAATCAAGATGCAGCAAAAGAAAAACGCCAATTGTCGCTGGCAAGCGGTGACTATCCAGATGCGTATTTGCTCGTTGCTTGGTTAGATAATATTTCTAAAGTTGAAGCGCAAAAATATGGGAAAGAAGGCGTTTTCCTACCGTTAAATGATTTAATTGATGAACACGCACCAAATCTTCAAAAATTGATGACAGAGGTTCCTTATTTAGAAAAAGGAATGACTGCACCGGATGGTAATATTTATGCTCTGCCTCCAGTAAATGAATGTTTCCATTGCTCTAAGTATGGAAAAATGTGGATTAATACAGATTGGCTGGACAAGCTTAATTTAGAAATGCCAACCACAACAGAAGAATTTAAAACAGTTATGGAAGCATTTAAGAACAATGATCCAAATGGAAATGGTAAAAAAGATGAAATCCCGTTAAGCGGCGAAAGTACAATGCTTGGCGATGATCCTACTATCTTTCTAATGAATGCATTTATACCGAATAATGGTAAAGATTATATTAATGTAAATGATGGAAAATTACTATTAGCTCCAACACAGCCAGAGTGGAAGGAAGGATTGAAATATATTCATTCCTTATATAAAGCAGGTTTAATTGATCAAGGTGCATTTACTCAGAATCCAGAGGCTTATAAACAATTAGGTACGCCACAAGGTGATGTTATCCTAGGTGGCGGTGCAGCAAGCCATTTGGCGGTTATTTCAGATATCGCTTTGGAACCTTCAAAAGCATATGATGTTGTTCCACCGTTAAAAGGGCCAGGTGGTGCTCAATTTACACCTTCCGATTATGGTAATGTCAATAATTTCACTTTTGCGATTACGAATAAAGCAAAAGGGAAAAAAGCGGAAGCCTTAATAAAATTAGCTGATTTCTTATATTCTGAAGAAGGCAGCATGATGACTGCAAGAGGTAAAGAAGGTGTTCATTGGAAAAAGGGTGGTCCAGAGGACATTGATTTAAATGGAAAACAAGCAAAATATGCAATTATTCAGGCGGACCCTAACATGAAAGAAGAAGATAAAGTGCATTTTGGTTGGGGAGAAAGAGGTCCTCTAGCGCTGACTAGAACACTGAGAGATTCAATCGCAGCTGAACAAGATGAGTTCTCTGTAAAAGGATATGAAAGAAGATTGTATAACGCAACGCTGAAATACGATGGATTTGAGCCGCAAGAACAATTTAATTTTGAAGCGGCATGGGTTGATCCAAAAGAAGCAGATGAAGTGAATCTATTAAAAATCAATATGAATAAGTACATTGAAGAAAACATGGTTCAATTTGTGACTGGTTCAAAAGATATCGAAAAAGATTGGGATAAGTATATTGATGGCTTTAAAAATTTACAAGTTGACCGCTATTTAGAAATCTATCAAAAAGCATATGATGTAGGAAAATAAAAACGAACATAATAAAAAAGAATACACGAAAGTCATGTATAGACGTGTATTCTTTTTTTTATTAAGGCGGGAAAAAAAGATGAAAGCAAGGGTCATAGATGTAAGGGACTTCGGGGGAGAAACAAACTCAATTATTGATTATTCCCCCATCGTACATAAAATTTTACAAGATATAAAAGAAATAAAAGAAGACATCATTCTATCTTTTCCGAAAGGAATCTATCATTTTTATCCTGATCACGCACCGAAACGGAACTTTCATACATCCAATACGGATACGAGAAGACATCCGATTAAGACAGTTTGCTTTCTAATCGAGGAACAAGAGAATCTAACGATTGAAGGAAATGGTTCATTTTTTTATTTTCATGGGGATGTGATGGGATTAGGGATTTTTCACTCGAAAAATATCACTTTACAAAACTTCTCTTGGGATTATGAGGTATCAACCTTATCAGAATTAGTCGTCGAGAGCACTGTTGCCGAAGAGGGGCGATATTATGCTGATTATAAACTAGAGGACCATGTTCCCTATGAAGTTAGTGAAAATCAACCGTATTTTTACTGGTTAAGTGAAAGGAGCCCTTATTCTAATGACTATTATTGGAAAGAGGAAGGCTCTAAAAATGATATGGTCATCGTTGGATTTGATGAGACGAGCGGAGTAAAAAGAAGATTTGGAGTCAATGAAGGGCCGTTCGCGGAAAATAGACAGAAAATAGAAGAATTAGAGAAAGGAAAAATCCGTATCCACTACAACGACTCAATGCCAAAGGCAGTGGTTGAACATAGTGTGTTTGAATTTTGTAAAGTAATTGATCGGAATACGGCTGGTGCGATGATTTGGGAAAGTGAACAAGTATGTTTATCTAATATATCCATTCATTACTTGCATGGTTTTGGCTTCCTCGTTCAAATGAGCGGTGATATAACGTTCCAGTCAACTAATTTCACCCCAAATAGCATGATGGGTAAGCATGGATCGAGCTTTGCTGATTCCATTCATGTTTCAGGTGCTAAAGGTGTGATTACGGTGGACGGGTGTACGTTCATGCACCCCCATGATGATCCCATTAATATCCATGGAACGTTTACCAGAGTCCAAAAAATAATCAATGAAAAAACAGTAGAAGTTATTTATGCACACCGGCAGCAAAGCGGGTTCCCGCAATATCATCTTGGTGACAAAGTAGCCTTTTTCAATCGAGCAACAATGGCCGATGAATTCGTTGAAGAATATGAGGTAACGAAGGTTGTTCATCCTGGACAAGATGGAAATGATCTTCAAACGATGCAAGTATCCTTTAACAAAGAGCTGCCTTTTGATACCGTGCAAAATGAGCAGGGTGAATTTTTATACGTCATGGAAAACGTGACTTATACACCAGAAGTAGTGATTAAGAATAATCGATTTGCCCATGTTCCGACAAGAGGAATCCTCTGTACAACACGGAAAAAAGTGTTGATTGAAGGCAATCACTTTCAAACTATCACCATGAGTACAATCTTTATCTCCAATGATTCGAACGATTGGTATGAATCTGGTCCTGTCAGAGATATGACGATTCGAGGGAACATCTTTCATATAAATCCAGTTGAAGATTGGGATTATCGTAAACCAGCGATCTATATACATCCGATCCCGCTTGGCGAGATACCATCGCCAGTACCGATTCACAAAAATATTATAGTGGAAAATAACACTTTTTATATGCAGCATGAATGTGTGGTTTCAGCAGAAAACGTTGAAAATTTAACGATAAAGGAAAATAAGATTGTTAAGGTAAGTCCAAGTAGTGATTATGATGGAATTCACGATGTCTTATTTGAATTCGACACATGCAAAAATGTGTTACTAGAAGGAAATACCTATGAAGGGGATTTTGCACCATTTGCAAAGGTGAAACAAATGAAAAAAAGTGAATTGAACATTCACAATGAACAGACATGTATGTTTGAAGAGAATAGTCCATTAGAAACAAAGTGAGGGGGAAGGAACGATGTTAAAAGCAAAAGAAAAGTATTTCTATACACCACCGAAGAACGGTTATCCGGAATGGAATAACAATCCTGAAATTTTTCAGCTTAATCGTTTGCCAGCACATGCAACAAGTATGCCGTTTTTATCGGTTGAGGATGCTATGAACATGGACAGAATGAAGTCCCCAAACTGTAAATTGTTGAATGGGGAATGGAAGTTTTCCTTTTCAGAGAATCCTGCTGGCAGGAGCAAAGATTTTTTTAAAGAAGATTTTGATGATAGTAAGATGAAAACAATTCAAGTGCCGTCACATTGGCAATTTCATGGATATGATTATCCGCAATATACAAATGTACGTTATCCATGGGAAGAGCAAGAAGAGCTTAAACCGCCATTTGCACCAACGAAATACAATCCTGTTGGTCAATATATTACCTATTTTGAACTTCCAAAAGAGTGGGAGAGCCAGCCTGTTTATATTCATTTTGCAGGAGTAGAGTCCGCATTTTACATTTGGGTAAATGGTGATTTAGTTGGCTACGGTGAGGATAGTTTCACTCCGAGTGAGTTTGACCTCTCACCCTATTTAATCGAAGGGAAGAATAAACTTGCTGTTGAGGTCTATCGCTGGAGTGATGCCAGCTGGTTAGAGGATCAGGATTTCTGGCGGTTGAGCGGTATTTTTAGGGATGTGTACGTATATACGACACCGATTCTTCATGTTTCTGATTACTTCGTGCAGACCAATTTAGATGAACAGTTTGAGAATGCAGATTTAGTTGTGAACATGAAGATAAGCAATTATGCATGTCTTTCCAAAGAATTGGTGAGCATTGAAGCGCAGTTATACGATCAAAATGGCCAAATCGTCTTTAGCGACACAATCGCAGAAAATTACCAGCAAACAGTAGAAGACGGCCAGTTGCAGGTCGTGAAGAAAATTATTTCCCCTTCACTCTGGAGTGCAGAGAAACCAACACTATATACCTTTGTCGTTGCAGTGAAAAGCGGTGACGGCAGGATAATCGAAGCACAAAGCTGTAAAGTGGGCTTTCGAAAAATTGAAATTAAAGATAGCCTGATGTTGATTAATGGAAAAAGAGTCTTATTTAATGGAGTCAATCGCCACGAGTTTTCACATCTAAGAGGCCGCTCCGTTACGAAAGAAGATATGCTGAACGATGTTCTAGCGATGAAAAAGCATAATATTAATGCCGTACGAACTTCCCACTATCCGAACCACCCTTATTTTTATGAATTATGTGATCAATATGGGTTGTATGTGATTGATGAAACAAACCTAGAGACGCATGGTTCATGGACGTATGGTCAGGACCAAGTCGGCGATACGATTCCAGGCGATAAGGAAGAGTGGACGGCAAATGTAATTGATCGCTGTCATTCGATGCTGCATCGTGATAAGAATCATCCTTCCATCGTGATTTGGTCACTTGGTAATGAATCTTTCGGCGGAACGAACTTTATTAAGATGAAAGAGCATGTAAAGAAAGAAGATCCAACACGTCTGGTTCACTACGAAGGTGTGGCGCATCATCGCCCTTCCAGTGACGCTTCAGAAATTGAAAGTATGATGTATGAACATCCGTCAAAGTTGGAGGAATATGCCTTACATGCTGAAAGAAGTGATGTACCTGCAAAGCCATATATTATCTGTGAATATGCCCATGCTATGGGGAATTCGTTAGGAAACCTCTATCAATATACGGATTTATTTAATAAGTATCCGATTTTACAAGGCGGGTTTATCTGGGATTTTAAAGATCAAGCCATTCAAACTACATCCAAAACGGGGGAAACGTACTTGGCCTATGGCGGTGATTTTGGTGAATCACCACATGATGGCAATTTCTGCGGCAATGGATTGTTATTTGCAGATGGATCATTAACACCAAAAATATATGAAGTAAAAAAATGCTATCAGCCAATAGATGTGCGATTTGAGAAGAATCTATTTGCCGTCATCAATAAGCAATTATTTACTGATATTGACGAATATGAAGCAAGATGGACCATGCTGCGAGATGGGGAAGAGATTGCAAGTGATACCATCACCCTATCTTGTGAACCTTTAAAATCAGTAACGCTTGACCTTAATGAATTGGTAACGAAATATGTGAAACGAGACGCAGAATATATCATTACCATTAGCTTTCATTTAGCTAAAGACTACTTGTGGGCTAAAAAAGGGTATGAAATTGCTTTTGATCAATTTGTATTATCAGACCGAATCCTTGTCCATTCCACTCCAATCCAGTCTCTTAAAAACATAGAGGAGACAGGTGATCAAGTGAAAATTAAGGGTGAGACTTTTTCCATTGCCGTAAGCAAATTATCCGGGTTCATTACTTCATTGGTGAAAGATGGAGCAGAGGTATTAGCGGAGCCTATCGTACCAAATTTTTGGCGGGCACTTACAGATAATGACCGTGGGAACAAATTGGGTGAGCGTGCAGGAATTTGGGAACATGCAGGCAGGACAGCAATTTTACAACAATTGAGTGTGATGGAACTAGAAAGAGGCGTTCAGATTAAGACTGTACTAGAATTACAAACGTCTCCTGTATCACGATGCAGGATTGATTATGAAATAACTGGAGATGGGGAGGTTCAGGTTACTTTTGAACTTACACCCGGTGAAGGCTTACCTGAAATACCGGAAATCGGCCTGATCATTCCGTTAGTCAAATCGTTCGAAGCTATTTCTTGGTATGGAAAAGGTCCCCATGAAAATTATTGGGACCGTGAGAAAGGGGCAAAAATTGGCCGCTACGAATCGACAGTGGAAAATCAATTTACACCCTATTTAAAACCACAGGAAAATGGCAATAAAATCGATGTTCGCTATTTTGAGATTGAAAATGATCATGGATTGAAACTCCAAGTTACGGGTGATTCATTGGTAGAAATCAATGCAGGTGCCTACTCACCAACAGAATTACAAGAAACAGGACATACCTATCAATTACCGGAACGAACAAAAACATACTTACGTGTAAACCATAAGCAAATGGGTGTCGGCGGTGACGATTCCTGGGCTGCAAAGACACATCCTGAATTCACCTTATTTTCGGATCAAACCTATCGGTATTCATTTGTCATGCAGGTAAATGAAAAATAATAGAAAAGGAGTTTGTCAATTGAATCTATTATCGTATAAGCAAGCGGCAAGAGAGTGGACAGAGGCTTTGCCGCTCGGAAATGGAAGAATCGGCGCGATGCACTTTGGCGGAGTGGAGACCGAACGTTTTCAATTAAATGAAGAAACATTGTGGTCAGGACCGCCGGTGAGAAAACGTGAATATAACGATCAGGAATCCTTGATAAAAGTGAGAAAATTGATTGAAGAAGAGAATTATGAAGAGGCGGTCAATGAAACAAAGAATATGTTTGGCCCCTATACACAGAGCTATATGCCGCTAGGGAACCTTACGATTCAATACCTTCATGGAGACACAGCAAGAAGGTATAGGAGAACTCTCGATATAGCTACGGCCATATCGAATGTTACCTATACGGTTGGAGGAGTTGAATACACTCGGGAAGCCTTTATTTCACATCCTCATCAGGTCTTAGCAGTAAGGCTTACTAGTTCCGTTGCCAGCCAATTAAATGTGATCGTTTCATTAGATAGTACGTTAAAATATCAAACTTTCAATTCATCTGATGAATTGGTTTTACAAGGAATTTGCCCTGAAAAGTGTGCGCCAAACTATGTACATGTGGATGAACAGCCGATTGTATACGGTGAGTTTGGAGAAACACAAGCGATTCATTTTGAAGGAAAACTAGGTGTTGTGATCGATGATGGAAAGCTAGAGTCATCAAATGGAAGACTTTCCATCCAAAATGCAACAAATGTTGTTCTCTATTTTTCTGTTTCCACCTCATTTAAGGGCTTTGATCAACTCCCTGGGGTCGGATTTGAAGAATTAACGGGGCAAAATGAGGACATTCTTTCAAAAGCGATGAGCGTTTCTTATGAGCAATTAAAAGAAACACATATTCAAGATTATCAATCTCTTTACAACCGTGTTGAGTTTTCGTTAGGGCATAAGCAAACAGATGAGCTGCTGGATACGGATGAAAGAATCCAGAAATATCGTGCAGATGATTTAGAAATGGTCGAGCTTTTATTCCAATATGGACGTTATTTACTGATTACCTCTTCAAGAGAAGGGACACAGCCGGCTAACTTGCAGGGAATATGGAATGACTTGACTCGGGCACCATGGTCATCTAACTATACATTAAACATTAATACCGAAATGAATTATTGGCCTGCTGAGGTAACAAATTTGTCCGAATGTCACCGTCCACTGTTAAAGGCAATCCAAGAACTATCGGTAACCGGGGAGAAAATGGTCAATGAGCGGTATGGTATGAATGGGTGGACGGCCCATCATAATACTGATTTATGGAGACATGCGGATCCTGTCGGGGGCGAGCGCCACGGAGATCCGAACTGGGCTTTTTGGCCAATGTCAGGGCCATGGCTGTGCAGCCACTTGTGGGAGCATTATCTTTATACCTTGAATAAAGAGTTCCTTCGGGAAGAGGCGTACCCGATTATGAAAGGGTGTGCAGAATTTTGTCTTGACTGGCTGGTGGAGGATGAGAATGGCTATTTGATCACTTCACCGTCTACATCACCGGAGCACCACTTCATTGCAGAAAATGGACAAGGCGGTTCGGTAACGAAGGGGTCCACTATGGATCTGCAGCTGATTTGGGATTTGTTCACCAATTGTGTGGAAGCAGCAAGTGTCCTCGGAGTGGACGATGAATGGATTCATCAAGTAGCTGCTGCAAAAGAACGCCTGCATCCTTTACAAATTGGGAAGTATGGACAATTGCAGGAATGGCTCCTTGACTATGAGGATGCCGAACAACATCATCGACATGTCTCTCATTTGTATGGAGTCTATCCAGGTAAGCAAATTATCGATGGTCCACTTTTAGAGGCTGCAAGGCAGACGTTAAATCGACGCGGAGACGCAGGAACGGGCTGGAGCCTTGGCTGGAAGATGTCCCTTTGGGCTCGTTTGAAGGATGGGGAACGGGTAAATGCATTGCTTCATCAATTATTTAACATTTGTACAGCAAAAAGGGAAGTAATGGTTGGGGGCGGATTGTATCCGAATCTGTTAGGTGCCCACCCGCCTTTCCAAATTGATGGGAATTTCAGTTATACAGCTGGGGTAGTCGAGATGATTATCCAATCTCACAAAGGTTATGTTGAATTATTACCGGCCCTGCCTTCCACATGGCTGCAAGGATCTTTATCCGGAGTGAGGGTTAGAGGCGGGTTTGAGATCGACATTTCTTGGGATAAAAGGCAGGTCAGTCAATTGGATGTAACCAGCCACACGGATAACGTATTTATTTTTCAAGCAAACCAATCTGTAACGGTCCGTGAAGAGGGAAGAGAAGACATCATCGTAGAGCCGGAGGATGGTTTTATTTCACTTGAAATGAACAACAACCAAAAATATCAGCTGCTATTTTAATAAACTTTCAATAGATTAAAAATTATTCACTAGAGGTGTTAGTTATGGAACAATTAAGAATTGGTGTAATCGGCACGGGCGGTCGAAGTACGATTGTAGAATATTGGCACAATCCAACTGGAAATTCGATTGTCGTTGGAGCGGCAGATGTGTCCATAGAAGCACTAGAGAAGTTCAAAAAGGAAATTAATGCAGACGCTTTTGTTACAACCGATTATCGAGAGCTGCTCGCGAGAGAGGATATCGATGCGGTTGCGATTTTAACACCAGATTATCTGCATGAAGAACATGCCATTGCAGCACTTCGAGCAGGAAAACATGTTTATTGTGAAAAGCCTTTGGCCATTACTCCAGAGGCTTGCGATAGAATTCTGGATGAAGCAAAAAAATCAGGAAAGCATTTTATGATTGGTTTTAATATGCGTTATATGAGCATGTACCAAACGATGAAGGAAATTATCGATTCAGGTGTGATTGGCGATATTAAAGCCGTATGGGTCAGGCATTTTGTCGGGTTTGGCGGATATTTTTATTACCATGATTGGCATGGTACAGCTGCAAATACGACATCCCTACTGCTGCAGAAGGCTTCCCATGATATCGATGTCATTCACTGGCTGACGGGCAGTTATGCTTCGAAAGTTTCTGCTTTTGGCAGTCTGGATTATTATGGGGGAGACAAACCGAATGATTTGCATTGTCCAGATTGCGAACTGAAGAATACATGTCCAGATGCCAGCTTAGAAAGGTTAACACAATGTGCCTTTAGAGAAGAAATCGATGTGGAAGATAATAGTATGCTGATTATGGAACTAGAAGGCGGTATTAAGGCGTCTTATATGCAGTGTCACTTTACACCAGATTATTCTCGAAACTATACCATTATTGGTACAAAGGGACGCATCGAAAACGACGATGTGAATGATAAAGTGTATGTGAAAACAAGAAAATCTGGATCCTGGCATGAAATGAGTGATATCACCTATGAAATGAAGGAAATGCCTGGAACACACGGTGGTGCAGATCCGCGTATTTGTGAGGACTTTGTGAATTTAGCTTTATATAATAAGCAGCCATTAACATCGCCATTTGCCGGCCGAATGAGTGTGGCAGTTGGATGTGCAGCAACAGAATCGATCCGTACAGGCGGGAAGGTTGTCCTTATTGATCAGGGTAGACACAAACCAACTAAATCTATGGAAGAAGATATTGTGTGTCAGCCTTAACTTTATTATGCTATAATAGTTAGAATTAGTAGAATATTTTTAGTCTTCTATGTTTGGGGGTGGTGGAGATTTTTAGTTTAGATAGCCGCTTGTATCAAATTTGCTTGTGGATGTATAACTTCATGTATTTAAATATCCTATTTATTCTAAGCTGTATTCCGATTATTACAATTTTCCCTGCCATCGCTGCACTTTTTGGAGTAGTAAGAAAGTGGAAAATAACGAAAGAAGTAGCGGTATTTTCTCAGTATAAAGAAATGTTCATTGAAAATTGGAAGCAAAGTTATTTAGTCGGGATTGTTTACACGGTAATCGGAGTATTATTAATCTTTGATTTACTATTTTTACAACAAATGAATATACCTTACAAAAAGGTCATTCATGTTGCGGTCCTATTTGTTAGTTTTCTAGTTGGTTTATCCTTTTTAAGTATTTATCCACTGATGGTTAATATGATCACAACCTTTAAACAATTGTGTATGAACAGTCTTAAAGTAGGTATTTACAAAATTCATTTATCGATTTTTTGTATGGTCATTCTTAGCGCATGGACCATTCTATCATTACGTTTTACCTTTTTCTTTTTCTTTTTCTTTTTCAGTGTTTCTGCTTATTTGATTTACTGGATTGCGGATCTTAAATTTAGACATTTAATACCAAAGAATGAATCGGCGAATCAATTAAATAATAAGTCTGCATAGAAAAAAACAGATGGGATTCCATCTGTTTTCTCTATGTATCTCTATCCTAATTGCTAAATATATTGACAATTCGCAAATGATTTGTTAATTTAATGTTATCGATAACATCAAATTAACACGCAAGGAGGGATCGGTATTAAAATCATTGATTCTCACCAACATTTTTGGAAGCTGGAGCGAGGAGATTACGATTGGTTGACTGAAGATATGGGCATCCTTTATCGAAACTATTTTCCAGAGGATTTAAAGCCAACGTTAGAAGAATTTTCTGTTTCTGGAACGATCCTTGTGCAAGCGGCACCTACATATGAGGAGACGCTTTATCTCTTATCGTTATATGAAAAGTATGAGTGGATTTATGGTGTAGTGGGCTGGTTAGATTTATCATCATCTACCTTTCCAGAACAATTAGACTTTTTAATGCAAAAGCAAGGAATTGTTGGCTTACGCCCAATGTTACAGGATATCGAAAGAGACGATTGGATTTTACAGGAGCAAGTTATAGAGAATTTGAAGCTGCTTATTTCAAATGAACTGTCCCTAGATTTATTAATTACCGAAAGGCATATACCTTATATTGTGGCCTTACTTGAGAGGCTTCCAGATTTACGCGTTGTCATTGATCATATTGCGAAACCGGAAATATCGAAAGATGGGTTTGAGAAGTGGCAAGCAGATATGACTAAGCTGGCAAAATTCCCTGCAGCTTACTGTAAATTATCTGGTTTTATGACGCTGGCAGATTCTTGGGAAGCTGGTGATTTTACACCTTATATTCACCATGTGGTTCAAGCATTCGGTTCTTCCAGAGTGATGTTTGGCAGTGATTGGCCGGTTAGTTTATTGGGAGGAAGTTATCAGAAGGCAATACAGATTGTTACCGATAACTTACCAAGTATGTTAAGCGGCACAGAAAAAGAGCAAATTTTTTCGACGAATGCGGAATCATTTTATTTGCAAAAGGAAAGGTGTGAAAAATATGAAACTCGCAAATGAACAAGATCTAACAAGTATTGTCATGTCCGAATCTGATAATGTAGCTACACTTTTAAAAGAAATAGTGGCTGGTGAAAGCTTACAATATATGATTAACGGTAAAAAGGAAGCGTTAACAGCCAAACAGGCCATCCCGTTTGGACATAAAATTGCCATCAAACCGATACAGCCAACTGAACATGTTGTGAAATATGGACAGGTGATTGGGGCAGCTACTGTAGAAATTTCCCCTGGAGAACATGTACATGTTCACAATATCGAGGGAATTCGAGGCAGAGGAGATAAAAAGAAAGGGGATCACCATTCATGAACACGATAAAAGGGTATCGGCGGGCAAACGGGAAAATGGGAATCCGTAACCATCTATTAATTATTCCAACGGTTGTTTGTGCGAACCATGTAGCAAATCGAATCCAGCAATCTGTGCCAGAATCAGTAGCGATTCCACATCAGCATGGCTGCAGTCAGATCGGAGAAGACAAGGAACGTACATTCAACATTCTTGCGGGAACAGGAAAAAATCCCAATGTCGGTGCGGTTCTTTTGGTTAGTTTAGGCTGTGAAGTAATCAATGCAAAAGAGTTGCAAGAGGAAATTAGAAAAACAGGAAAGCCGGTAGAATGGATTGATATTCAAGATACAGGCGGCACGGTTAAAGCGATTCAACAAGGCATTGAAATAGCGAAGCAATTATCTAACGAGATTCAAAAAATCCCGCAGGTCGATGTACCGTTATCTGAATTAATTCTTGGGGTAAAATGCGGCGGTTCTGATGCAACTTCTGGATTATGCAGCAACCCTGCATTAGGAAAAGCATCAGACGGTCTACTAAGTCAAGGCGGCACCATTGTAATGGGAGAAACAACGGAGATTATCGGGGCGGAACATATTGTCGCTGAAACTGCGATCAATGAAGAAGTTGCCAATAAACTGTATGCCTGTGTAGATCGGTTTGAAAAAGAAGTAGAACGAATTGGGGCAGATATGCGCGGGGGAAATCCTAGCCCAGGTAATATCGAAGGCGGCTTGTCCACAATCGAGGAAAAATCTCTTGGCTGTATCAGTAAAGCAGGGACGGCTCCATTAAAAGATGTCTTAGAGTTTGCTGAAGAAATTCCAGGCAACGGCTATTACTTCATGGATTCTCCAGGTAATGATATTGAGTGTGTATCCGGTATGGCTGCAGCAGGTGTTCATATGGTCTGCTTTACAACGGGACGGGGGACACCAACAGGAAATCCGATTATTCCCGTTATCAAAATTACCGGGAATGAACATACGGCTGTCAAAATGAACGATAACATTGATATTGATACGAGCGCGGTGATGAAAGGAAAAGAAACAATCGAGGAAGCTGGCAATCGTATTCTAGAAACAGTTATAAAAGCTGCACAGGGTGAACTGGTAAAAGCTGAGATTTTAGGTCATCAAGAATTTAGTATCAGCAGAATCAGTATCAGCCTCTAAACATACATAAGGGAGGTTTATTAATATGGGTAAATTTAGTAATCGAACGGCGCTTGTCACGGGCGGAAGCCGGGGAATCGGAGCAGCCATTGTTATGAGGCTGGCAGAAGAAGGCGCAAATGTGGCAATCAACTATACGTCACCTCGTTCATTCGAAAAAGCCACTGCTTTAAAAGAAAAAGTAGAAGAACAGTTTTCTATAAAAGCAATGGTTGTGAAAGCAAATGTTGGGATTAAGGATGAAGTTGACCAAATGATCGACGAAGTAGAAAAAGAGTTAGGACAGGTGGAAATCCTAGTGAATAATGCGGGGATTGCTCCATTCGAACCGTTTTTAAGTGTTTCAGAAAAAACATGGGATGAAACCTATCAGACCAATGTAAAGTCAATTTTTTTAACCACACAAAGGGTTGCACCTAATATGATCAAAAATAGATATGGAAAAATCATAAATATTACATCAACGGCAAGTGTTCTTGTGACGAGCCCAGTGATTCCACATTATATATCATCAAAGGCAGCAGCTAGTCATTTAACAAAAGCGCTGGCAATTGAACTAGGCAAATACAATATTAATGTCAACGCAGTTGGACCAAGCACCGTTGCAACAGATATGTGCGAAGAATATCTTGAAGATCCGCAAATTCTTGCAAAAGAAATTGAAGCCAATCCAATGAAGAGACTGGGTACAGAAAAACAAATTGGGGATGCGGTTGTATTTTTATCCTCTGAAGAAGCAATGCAAATAAATGGGCATCTTTTAATGGTAGATGGCGGATTAACCGTTAAAGCAGCACAGCCTGAGGATCATATGGATCATGATATGGAGGTAACAGTATGAGACTGCTTGACAAAATAGCTGTTATTACTGGCGGGGGCAGCGGAATTGGCAAGGCAACAGCTGAACTTTTCGCAAAAGAGGGAGCTTTCGTCATCATTACAGATATTCATCAAGAAAATGGACAAGGAACTGTATCTGAAATTGAACAACAAGGCGGAAAAGCAGCGTTTTATGAAGTCGATGTAGCAAACCCTGAAGCGGTTGAATCTGCTATCGGGCAAATTATCGAAACATACAAAAGAATAGATATTTTATTTAACAATGCAGGGATCAGCAATGTGGGAAGAGTGGATGAAGTAGAGCCAGATGTTTGGGATCGAATCATGAGTGTGAACGTAAAGGGCGTTTATTTGCCTTCTAAATATACACTTCCTTATATGATGGAGCAAAAGTCTGGAGTCGTTATTAATATGTCATCATGCGCGGCGGAAATGGGGCTGGCAAAACGAGCTGCTTATTCTGCAACGAAAGGGGCAGTACTTGCTTTAACAAAAGCCATGCAAGTGGATTATGCTCCATATAACATTCGGGTTAATGCCCTGCTGCCGGGCACAATTTTATCCCCATTTGTGGAGAACTATTTAAAAACTTCTTACGATGACCCTGAAGTGGCAATCGCAGGAATTAAGAAGAGACAATTAAGCGGAGAGTTAGGAAGACCTGAAGACGTGGCGAAAGCTGCACTCTTTCTCGCTTCAGATGAGTCTTCCTTCATGATGGGATCTCCACTTTATATTGATGGCGGCGTTGTTTTTGGAAAAAATGCATAAAAGGAGAATGGAAAATGAAATTAGCTACTTTTATAAAGAATGAGAATGAAAAATTAGCAGTTAAATTGGACAATCAATTGATCGATATCGAAGAAACAGCAAAGAAAGCGGAATGGAATGAAGTGATCACAGATGTCATGCAGGTCATTCAGTTTGATTCATCCCAATTACAGGATTTTGAGAAAAAGGTGAAAGAGGCAGCAGCAAATGGCAATGCCGTTGTAATCGATGAAGAGGATCTTGAATGGGGAGCATGTGTAACGCGCCCGCACAAAATCATTTGTGTCGGTTTAAACTATCGCAAACATGCCGATGAAACAAACGCGCCATATCCGGAAGTTCCGATTCTGTTTAATAAGTTTGATAATACTTTAACTGGGCATCAAAGCGAAATTGTCGTCCCGTCTGTAACGAATGAATTGGACTATGAGGTGGAATTAGGAATCGTCATCAGTAAAAAGACAAAAAACGTTTCTCAAGAAAATGCGCTTTCACATGTGTTTGGTTATTGTACGGTGAATGATTTATCTGCAAGAGATCTGCAAATGAGAACTCATCAATGGCTGCTTGGTAAAACATGTGATGATTTTAGTCCGGCAGGTCCTTACTTAGTGACAGCGGATGAAGTGGGGGATCCTAACAATCTAAGTTTAAAAACATATGTGAATGATGAATTAAGACAAGACTCTAACACATCTGACATGATCTTTTCATGCGCAGAGATTGTCAGCTATATTTCTCATCACATGACGCTCGTGCCAGGCGATCTTATTTTAACAGGTACACCTGAGGGAGTCGTATTTGGTCTGCCTGCTGACCAACGTGTTTATATTCAGCCAGGAGATGTGATTACGGTTGAAATTGAAAAGTTAGGAAAGCTGACAAATAAATTTGTAGAAGAAAAGGCACTGGTCCATGCTTAAAGGAATTCCACCCATAATTTCTCCTGACCTAATAAAGGTCTTGATGGAGATGGGGCACGGTGATGAAATTGTACTTGCAGACGGAAATTTTCCGGCTGCAAGTCATACTAGCAGTTTAATAAATGGTCATGGTCATGGCGTTGCAGCGTTCTTGGCAGCCATATTAAAATTATTTCCGCTTGATACATACGTTACATATCCAGTCATGCTGATGGATACAGTTGAAGGCGATGAAAAAAACCCGGCAATCTGGAAGGATTACGAAGATATCGTAAACAAAATGAGCGATTTTCCTGTCAAAATGGAAAAGCTTGAAAGAATGGATTTTTACGAACGAAGTAAGACTGCCTATGCCATCATTGCTACGAGTGAACGAGCGCCATATGCGAATATTATTTTGAAAAAAGGTGTGCTTTAATTAAAGGGGTTATGAAGTTGAAAAAATTGTTCTATAACAAGCCTGCATCAGATTGGAATGAGGCCTTGCCGATTGGTAACGGTTTCCTCGGTGCCATGATATTTGGACAAGTAAATAAAGAGAGAATTCAATTAAATGAGGATTCCCTTTGGTCCGGTGGATTTATGGATCGAACCAATCCAGACAGCTTGACATACGTAAACGAGGTTCGTGAATTATTATTTAAAGGCCAAATTAGAGAAGCAGAAAAACTTGCCTCTCAATCTATGTTTGCTAAGCACCCGCATATGCGGCACTATCAAACGATGGGTGATGTTTGGATCGAATTTTTTAATAATAGCTATTTGGAAGAAGCTGTAACGGACGAATCGGGTTTGTTAAGATTCGTTAAACATGAAGTAGAAATTGAGAATTATCAAAGAGAATTGAATTTAGAAGAAGCTACAATCGATGTTTCCTATCAGAGTAATGGAAATCATTACGAACGAAAGGCTTTTGCTTCCTATCCCAACCAGGTTGTCGTGTATCACCTAAAATCGAAACAAAATAAGAAGTTGAATTTTGAAATCAGCATGACGAGAAAAGATCTAAGATCAGGTAGAGGCGCTTCGTACCTTGATGAACTGGAGGCTTTTGATCATCAATTTATCAGAATGCATGGACACCAGGGCTCGACGAAAAATGGACTTGATTTTTGTACAGTATTGAAAGTGGAGACTTCAGATGGAACGATAAAACAAATGGGAAGTCATATCGTTGTTGAAAATGCAAGTGAAGCTTGTATTTATATAACGGGGAGAACCAGTTATCGAAACAGTGATCCATATGTGTGGTGTATGGAAACGTTAGACAACGCTTCTAGTAAAGGGTATAAAAAATTATTAGCTGAACATGTAGAAGATTATCAGCATGATTTTAATAAAGTTTTATTACAGTTTGAAAGGGATTACACTTTAGATCATATACCTACAAATGAAAGGCTAGATCGATTGAAAAAAGGTGAAAAAGATCTCGGTTTGATCGAATTGTATGCTGACTTTGGAAGATATTTGCTTATATCTTCTAGTAAGAAAGGAAGTCTACCGGCAAATTTACAGGGGATTTGGAATCAGGATTTTGAACCGGCTTGGGGATCAAAATATACCATTAATATTAATATTCAAATGAATTATTGGATGGCAGAGAGGACCGGTCTATCTGATTATCATCTTCCACTATTTGAGCATTTAAAGAAAATTAGCGAAAAGGGATCAAAAGTGGCTAGGGAAATGTATGGAGCCAGAGGGTTTGTCTGTCACCATAATACAGATATTTGGGGAGATGCTGCACCTCAAGACAGTCATATCCCAGCTACGATTTGGCCGATGGGTGGAGCTTGGCTGTGCCTGCATGTGTGGGAGCATTATCAGTATACGAAAGATCAAGATTTCCTCAATGAATACTATCCTATTGTCCGGGATTCAGTCTTATTTTTCGTTGACTATCTGGTAAAGGATATGAATGGTGAATGGGTAACAGGGCCATCTGTATCCCCGGAAAATATTTATATGAATAGGAATGGCCGTACGGGAACCTTATGTATGGGTCCCTCCATGGATACACAAATTGTAAGGGAACTATTCCAGGACTATTTAATGATAGTAAAAGAGCTTAATATTCAGGACGACGAAATCGAAAGCCAAGTGAAGGAAAAGTTATTAGGCTTACCAGAAATAAAAATAGGAAAACATGGTCAAATCCAAGAGTGGAGTGAAGATTATGATGAAATTGAACCAGGTCACCGTCATATCTCTCAACTATTTGCTTTGTACCCTGGAAACCAAATTAACGTAAGAAATACTCCTGATCTTGCTGAAGCTTCCAAGTTGACGTTGAAAAGAAGGCTTGAAAATGGCGGTGGACACACTGGATGGAGTAAAGCTTGGATTCTTAACTTCTGGGCAAGATTAGAAGAACCTGAGGAAGCTTGGAAAAATCTCAATGAACTCTTAATGAATTCTACATTAGATAATTTATTCGATAACCACCCGCCATTCCAAATTGATGGAAATTTTGGCGGATCGACAGGCATTTTTGAGTTATTAATGCAAAATTATAATGGAACTATTTATATTTTGCCAGCTTTACCAGAAGAAATGAGTACAGGAAGTGTTCAAGGGCTTCGTACTAAAGAAGGTGCAGTCATTGATATCTTTTGGGAAAATATGAAAATAAAAAAGGTGGAAATTTTCGGATTTCAAGAAGGTAACATCAATATCTGTATTCCAGCAAGAGTTACTTTAGACCATAAAGAAATAACTAAAAATATTGCGATAAATAAAGATCAAAGACAAACATTAGAATTTTACTTCTAAGATTGGGGGTTTTAAGATGAAATATGAAAAATTAGCAAATAACATTATTGAAAACATTGGTGGGGAAGAGAATATCGAAAGCCTGTATCATTGTGCAACCCGCCTAAGATTTAAACTGAAAGATGAAGAAAAACTGAATACGGAAAAAATGAATGATACCGAGGGTGTTGTTACTACGGTTAAAGGCGGAGGACAAGTTCAAGTCGTTATTGGACAGCACGTAGGGGATGTATACAAGCTAATAATGGAAGTAACAAATTTGGATTCGAAAAAGCCAATCGCTGAAAATTTGGATAGTGAAAAGAAAAATGGTTTATTTAATCAATTTATTGACGTCATTTCAGGTGTATTTACTCCGGTCTTAGGCATCTTAACCGCAACAGGTGTCATTAAAGGTTTATTAGCATTGATTAACACCTTTCATTGGTTATCTCCCGATTCAGGTACTTATCAGCTTCTATCAATTGTTGGAGACTGTTTCTTTTATGCTTTCCCTATTTTCTTAGGCTATAGCGCCATGAAAAAGTTTGGAGGGACACCATTTATCGGAATGGCGATAGGAGCAGCACTTATTCATCCAAGCCTTTCAGGTATAACCACTGGTGAGCCTTTGTATACTTTATTTGCTGGGACGCCATTTGAATCGCCCATTTATCTTGAGTTCTTTGGAATACCGGTTATACTTGTAAGCTACATATCTTCTGTTATACCTGTCATTTTGTCATCATATTTTGCAGCGAAATTTGAAAAATATTTAGATAACCGTATTTCTAGTTTAGTAAAAGCATTTGCTGTACCAATGATTGTTTTGCTCGTCATTATCCCTTTAACTTTCCTAGTCATTGGACCAATTGCTACATGGTTAAGCCAGCTTCTCGGTTTAGCAGCTACAGGTTTATACAATCTAAATTCGACGATCTTTGGATTCCTCTATGGAGCGTTGATACAAGTCTGTGTTATGTTTGGTCTGCATTGGGGCTTTGTCGCTATTTCTATTAACAATATGAGTGTATTAGGATTTGATCCTGTTACCATCTTAGGGTTAACTGCTGGATTTGGACAAGCTGGTGCAGTTCTAATGGCAATTAAACAAAGTAAAAGCAAAAATATAAAAGCTGTTGGTATTCCGGCATTTATTTCTTCTTTATTTGGAATTACCGAGCCTGCGATTTATGGAATCACCTTAAAATTAAAACGTCCATTTATCATCGGATGTATTTCTACTGGAATTGGCGGAGCAATCATGGGATTTGCCGAAGCTAAACAATATGCGTACGGAGCAAATGGTATTTTTGGTTTCTTGAATGTGATCAATCCAGAAACAGGTATGGATCCTTCCGTTTATATGACAATAATCGCTTGTTTAGTTAGTTTTATTCTATCAATTGTCCTCATGCATTTCTTTGGATTAAAGAAAGGTAGCGTAGAGAGTGTAAAAGAAAATATGAAAAAAGTAAGTTAGTAAATGCGTGATTTAAATCCATTAACTGCTGAAAGGAAACACAAATGTTTAATAAACTTTTTAAGAATAAAAATGTAGAATCAAAAACATCTATTTATGCCCCTGTTGATGGGGAAGTAATCCCATTAGAGGAAGTACCCGATCCTGTATTTTCAGGAAAATTAATGGGCGATGGCATTGCAATAAAACCAGCAAACGGAAAGGTCGTTTCACCCGTACAGGGAGAAATTATCCAAGTATTCCCTACAAAGCATGCCATTGGGGTTCGTACTAAGAATGGTGTGGAAATTTTATTGCACATTGGATTGGAAACCGTTAATTTGAAAGGTGAAGGCTTTACCGTCTTTGTCAAGGAAGGCGACCTCGTCAATGTAGGTGACAAGATTTTAGACTTTAATAAAGAAATAATCGAGGAAAAAGCAAGTAGCACGATTACACCTATTATTATTATGAACTCTGATAAAATTAGTGACATTCAATATTCTACGAAAAATGACGTCACTGCAGGTAAAGATGAAATTCTAGTGATTGAGAAATAATATTTAATTAATAATCCATTAGATTTAAGGAGAAGTGAAAACAGTATTTCTCCTTTTTCTTCAAGAATAAAATGGCTACCTTAACTTACCTCAAAGGGAAAAAGGGTCAGTCAACCGCTACGTTAAAATGGCGGGGGTCTGACCCAATGTCAAGAGTGTAATAGAATGGACCGTGAAAAATTATTGAGTCCGAAAGATTAACTAGGATCCAATCCAATTAGTATGGATTGGATTTTTTTGAACAATCAAAACTGAGATTAGTTTAAGTTTAAGGGAGTGGGGAAAAAGTGAAAGTTAGTCTTTTTGCTACTTGTTTAGTAGATATGTTTCAAGGTGATGTAGGCAAAGCAACAGTGGAAGTACTAGAAAGACTCGGATGTGAAATTGATTTTCCAGAATCACAAATTTGCTGCGGTCAGCCTTCCTATAACAGTGGGTACGTAAAAGAATCAAAAGAAGCAATGAAAAGTATGATTACCACCTTTGAATATGCGGAATATGTTGTTTCTCCAGCTGGTTCCTGTGCCTATATGTTTAAAGAATACCCCCATATCTTTAAAGGCGATCCTGTATGGGAGCCTAAGGCAAAAGCACTTGCGGATAAAACCTATGAATTCACTGAATTTATCGTTGATGTGTTAAAAGTGGAAGATGTGGGTGCAAAATTAGAAGGTAAAGCAACTTTCCACACCTCTTGTCATATGACAAGATTACTCGGAGTCAAACAAGCACCAATGCGCCTTTTAAGTCATGTAAAGGGGTTAAAATTCACCGAGCTACCAGGTAAAGAGAGATGCTGCGGATTCGGAGGCACCTTCTCCGTTAAAATGGGGAATATCTCAGAGCAAATGGTCGAAGAAAAGGTTTGTACAGTTGAAGAGACCAGGGCAGATATATTAATTGGAGCAGATGCTGGATGCTTAATGAATATAGGCGGCCGTATTGCCCGAAAAGACATGCCGGTTAAAGTCATGCATATTGCAGAGGTCCTTAACAGCCGGTAAAAATAGATTACAGTATTAAAAAGGGGGATGACCCAATGTCGATGAAAATAAGCGAAGAGAAGTTTACTGACCGCGTTGATAAAGGACTGCACGATTCCTTCATGCGGGGAGCTGTTTCGAGTGCCCAAGGGCGATTTCAATCACGTCGTTTGGGGGCTGCAGAAGAGTTAGGGAACTGGGAGGATTGGCGCTCACACGGGGAAGAAATCCGCCAGCATGTACTAGAAAACCTAGACTATTATTTATATCAGCTAAGTGAGAATGTCTCAAAACGAGGAGGACATGTCTTCTTTGCGCAAACGGCTGAAGAAGCAACGGAGTATATTAAGACTGTCGCTGAAAAGAAAAATGCTAAAAAGATCGTAAAATCAAAGTCGATGGTGACGGAAGAGATCCATTTAAATGCAGGTCTTGAGCAATTAGGTTGTCAGGTGATTGAAACAGACCTCGGGGAATACATTTTGCAAGTGGATGACCATGAGCCGCCTTCTCACATAGTTGTTCCTGCGCTGCACAAAAATAAGGAGCAAATCCGCGATGTTTTTAAAGAAAAGCATGGATATCAACAGACAGAAAAACCAGAAGAGCTCGCATTACATGCGCGTGAAAAACTGCGGCAAGAATATTTGACGGCAGATATCGGAATCACAGGGTGTAATTTTGCCATTGCTGACACCGGCTCGATCACCCTCGTGACAAACGAAGGAAATGCCGATTTGGTATGCGCCCTGCCGAAAACACAAATCACAGTCATGGGTATGGAAAGACTGGTTCCGTCCTTTGAAGAGATGGAAGTCCTTGTTAGCCTGTTAACGAGAAGTGCTGTAGGGCAAAAGCTGACAAGCTATATCACCACATTAACTGGCCCAAAAGAGGACGGCGATGTCGACGGACCTGATGAGTTTCACCTCGTCATTGTCGATAATGGCAGATCGGACATTCTTGGCGGAGAATTCCAATCGATTCTCCAATGCATCCGCTGTGCAGCTTGTGTGAATGTCTGTCCTGTTTATCGGCATGTTGGCGGACATTCATACGGTTCCATCTATTCTGGTCCTGTCGGTGCAGTTCTTTCCCCATTACTTGGCGGTTATGAGGATTATAAAGAGTTACCATATGCCTCGACATTATGCGGGGCATGTACAGAGGCATGCCCAGTGAAGATCCCGCTTCATCAGCTTCTTCATAAACATCGCCAAGTCATTGTGGAAAAAGAAGGACGTGCACCGATATCTGAAAAGCTTTTAATGAAGGCATTCGGTTTTGGTACCTCGTCCCCTGCTTTATATAAATTCGGTTCAAAACTAGCGGCACCGGTTATGTCACCATTAACAAAGGATGAAAAAATCTCAAAAGGTCCAGGACCTTTAAAAGCATGGACAGAATCAAGGGATTTCCCTGCTCCAAATAAAGAGAGATTCCGTGATTGGTTTAAAAATCGACCGCAAGGAGGGAAAGAATCATGAGCGGAATGATCCAGAATCGCGATGTTTTTTTTGATAAAATCGCCAATCGACTAGGACGAGAACCAAAAAAGTCATTGGAAAAACCAAATTGGAACTATCATCCTCAAGATGAGGTGTTAAAAAACGCCACACAAGATGAGCTGGTGGAAGTGTTAAAAGAACAATGCAAAAATATTCATACTGATTTTGTATTAACTACTACTGAAAAGCTTTCTGAGTCAGTAAAAGAAGTTGTTCATCAATTTGGCGGCGGTTCAGTCATTACTTGGAAAGACGAGCGCTTTTCACAATATGGCCTCACAAAGCTAATGGAAAAAGAATGGCCGAAAGAAGGAATCGAACTTCATATTTGGGACCATACAAAAGGTGAGGAAAATATCGCTAAGGCCGAGGCTGCAAATGTTGGAATTACGATCAGTGAAGTAACCCTGGCAGAATCAGGCACAGCAGTTCTTTTTAGCAGTAGGGATAGGGGGAGAAGTGTCAGCTTTTTACCGGCAACTTCCATTATTATTGTTCCAAAAAGCAGCATTGTTCCCCGCATGACCCAAGCGGCACGTTTCATAAACGAAAAAGTAAAAAACGGCGAACAAATAGCCTCATGCATCAACTTCATAACTGGACCAAGCAACTCAGCAGACATCGAAATGATTCTTGTTGTCGGTGTCCATGGACCAATAAAAACTGCTTATTTAGTGGTGGAAGATATCTAAATGAATGATGGGAACTAAAAATATAAATCAATGAAGGAAGGTTTCTATGTCAGGATTAACGTATAATCATCAATCGTTTTTATTAGATGGTAAAGAAATTCAATTATTAAGCGGGGCGATGCATTATTTCCGGACCGTGCCAGAATATTGGGAAGATCGGTTACTTAAATTAAAAGAATGCGGTTTTAATACGGTTGAAACCTATGTGGCGTGGAATTTACATGAGCCGGAGGAAGGACAATTTGTTTTTGAGGGTATTGCTGACATTGAGCGCTTCATCCAAACGGCAGAAAAGGTTGGTCTTCATGTTATTGTCCGCCCTGGCCCGTACATTTGTGCCGAGTGGGAGTTTGGCGGTTTCCCTTATTGGTTATTGACGGTGCCAAATATTCAATTACGCTGCTACAATCAACCGTATTTAGAAAAAGGAGATGTGTTCTTCGATGTACTATTTAAGCGATTACAGCCTTTGCTTCGTTCTAATGGCGGTCCTATCATTGCGATTCAGGTTGAAAATGAGTACGGCAGTTTTGGAAATGATCAAAAGTATTTACGGTATATGCGGGACAGCATCCAAAAAAGGATTGGAGACGAGCTTATCTTCACTTCGGATGGTCCGGCACCGAGCATGCTTCATGGCGGGATGATTGAAGGCGTTCTGGAAACGGTCAATTTTGGTTCCCGCACAGAAAGCGCATTTGAACAATTAAAGCAGTACCAGCCAAATGCTCCACTGATGTGTATGGAGTTTTGGCATGGGTGGTTTGATCATTGGGGCGAGGAGCATCATACGCGGTCCTCTGAAAGTGTCATTGAGTCATTGGAGAGTATTTTAGAGCAAAAAGGTTCTGTTAATTTTTATATGGCGCACGGTGGGACGAATTTTGGCTTCTATAATGGGGCCAATCACAATGATGAAGTTTATGAACCGACGATTACTAGCTATGATTATGATGGCTTGTTGACAGAATCTGGGGATGTGACAGAGAAATTCTTTGCGGTGAGAAAGACGTTTGAAAAATACTTTGAGTTACCAGAAATGAAATTACCTCCTGTGACACCAAAAAAACAGTATGGTGAAGTTCATTTGGTGGAGAATGTTGCTTTACTAGATTCATTGAATCTACTCTCAATTCCACAGCAGAGCCAAACTCCCTTAACGATGGAAGAGTATGGGCAGGGTTATGGGTTTATTGTCTATGAAACGGTGATTAAAGGAGCTTACGGAAGGCAGACGATCACAGTTCAGGATGTTCATGACCGCGGGCAGATATATGTGAATGGTGAATATGCTGGTCTAGTGGAGCGGATTGGCGGCCGCTCAAGTATTGAGGTTGATATCACCGCGGCAGAAACGAAACTGCAGATTGTTGTCGAAAATATGGGACGTGTCAACTACGGTCCGTTACTTAAGGATTATAAAGGGATTACCGAAGGTGTACGAGCAGGATTCCAATTTTTATTTGATTGGACTGTGTATCCGCTGCCATTAAACGATTTGAGTTCCTTGAAGTTCACCAATGATGAACCAAAAGTAAATCATCCTTATCTTCACCGAGGTACCTTGAATATTGATGAAGTGGCAGATACGTTCATCGATATGTCTGGATGGACAAAAGGGGTTGTTTTTGTGAATGGTCATAATCTTGGCCGTTACTGGGAAATCGGTCCACAGCAAACCCTCTATGTCCCTGCCCCGTTTTTGCATAAGGGAGAAAACGAAATCGTCGTTTTAGAATTACATGACCATAAAGGAAGTATAAGATTTGTGGACCAGCCTGTGTTAGGATAATCCCTTTACACCAGCTGGAGAAATGCACGACCAGCCTATTTGATAGAATAACAGGCTGCGTCTTGATAATGAATTTACAGAAATGAAGGCACTTACGGGTCTTTAACTTTTCGGAATAAAACGATGGAGGGTAAATATAATGAAACTCGGTATTAGTTCGTACAGCTTACAAGGTGCTATCGATTCTAAGGAAATGACGATTTTAGATGTTGTTCAATGGGTTGCTGATCAAGGGGGGGAACATGTGGAGATTGTTCCGATCGGGTTTAGTTTGGCCGAGGATTTGTCATTGGTCGATGCGATCCGCCAAAAAGCGGAAGCAGCAGGGATCGAGATCTCTAATTATGCTATTGGAGCCAATTTCCTGACTGACGATTTTGAAAAAGAAGTCGAACGGGTAAAACAGGAAGTTGATATCGCTCATACCCTCGGTGTAAAACGGATGAGACATGATGTCGCATGGAAGGCGCCAAACGAAATCTCGATTCGTAATTTTGAAAAGGATCTTCCAAAAATGGTAGAAGCCTGCCAAATCATTGCTGATTATGCCGCACAGTTTGATATTGTGACCAGTGTAGAGAACCATGGTTACTATGTTCAGGCAAGTGATCGCGTTCAGCGTTTGGTCCATATGGTCGATAGGGAAAATTTTAAGACTACATTAGATACAGGCAATTTCCTTTGTGTTGACGAGGACCCAGTAGCGGCTGTTAAGAAAAATATATCGTACGCATCCATGGTTCATGTGAAGGATTTTTACCAAAGATCTTCAGCGCTTGGTCTGGGAGAGGGCTGGTTCCCATCAAGCTCAGGCAAGTACTTAAGAGGTGCCATTACGGGGCATGGGGATATCAATTTGCCAGAAGTCTTAAAGGTTATTAAACAATCAGGCTATGACGGCTATATTTCTATTGAATTTGAAGGACTAGAAGAATGTAAAAGAGCCGCAAAAATTAGTTTGGAAAATGTAAGAGGAATTTGGGAAGCCGTTTAGTCAGAAGCATGTATCACCTTATATGAGACTTAGATCGAGGAGGATGAAAATATGGGTAAATTAAAAGTTGGTGTTATCGGGGCCGGTTCCATTTCAGATATGCACTTTCAGTCTTATGCTAACAATGAAATGACCGAAATCTATGCTGTCTGTGATCTGAATCAGCAGCGGGCTGAGGAAAAGAAGAATCAATATCATGCTGAAGTAGTTTATACGAGCTATGAAGATTTGTTAAAGGACCCTCAAATTGATGCTGTAAGTATTTGTACATGGAATAATTCTCACGCGGAAATTTCGATTGCTGCTTTACATGCAGGCAAGCATGTGTTGGTTGAAAAACCATTATGTAAAACAGTGGAGGAAGCTTTAAGGGTAGAAGAAGCAGTTAAGAAGAGCGGCAAAATCCTGCAGGTAGGTTTTGTCCGCCGATTTGGGACGAATACAAATGTTTTGAAGTCTTTTATTGATTCCGGTGATCTTGGCGACATTTATTATGCAAAGGCTTCAATTTTAAGGCGGTTAGGAAACCCTGGCGGCTGGTTTGCTGACAAGGAAAGATCTGGCGGCGGACCTCTGATCGATATCGGTGTTCATATCATTGATTTATGCTGGTATTTAATGGGGAAACCAAAAGTGAAATCTATAAGTGGAAATACCTATTCGAAACTTGGAAATCGCTCGAACATTAAAAATCTTTCTTTTTATCAAGCAGCGGATTATGACCCTAATATTAATAAAGTAGAAGACCTAGCAAATGCCCTCATTCGTTTTGAAAATGGCGCTTCCTTAATGATTGATGTCAGCTTTACCCTTCACCTTAAAAAGGATGAAACATCGGTTAAAATCTTTGGCGATAAAGGCGGAGCAGAGATCGAACCGGAACTTGTCATCGTAACAGAAAAAAATAACACGATTTTAAATGCCCAGCCGCAAATTGATTCCTTGTCCTTTGATGGCAGTCGAGCTTTCCAAAATGAAATTAACCATTTCGCTGCCTGCTGTCAGGGTGAAGAAGAAACCATCAGTCCGGTCGAAGATGGAGTGGAATTGATGAAAATTTTATGCGGTATCTATGAATCCAGTGAAACAGGTAAGGAAATCACCTTTGAACGCTCGAATGTGAACATTTAATGGGTCTAGACGATAAGAAAAAATTGGATTGAGGTGAATGGATAGTGAAGTTAGCAAACAAAATTGGAATTATTGTTGATAGTCTTCGGCTGCCAGTACGTGAAGGTCTAAAGCTGGCAAAGGGGATGGGCGCTGACGGCGTCCAAATATATGCTGTAAATGGAGAAATGGCTCCTGAAAATTTAACTTCTGCAGCAAGGAAAGAATTAAAAGATTACATCTCTTCATTAGGGTTAGAAATATCAGCACTTTGCGGCGACCTCGGGGGACACGGATTTCAAGATAGAGAAATGAATCCGCAAAAAATTGAGAAATCAAAGAGAATCCTAGATTTAGCCGTTGACTTAGGAACCAATATTGTTACTACCCATATTGGGATAGTTCCTGAAGATCCTGCCACTCACGTATATGAGTCGTTGCAAAAGGCTTGTGAAGAATTAGGCGTATATGCAAAAAGTTTGGATGCTTATTTTGCGATTGAAACAGGTCCGGAAACTTCCTTAAGGCTGAAGACATTTTTGGATACTCTGAGCACGAATGGTGTTTCCGTCAATTTTGATCCAGCGAATATGGTTATGGTAACAGGTGATGATCCTGTAGAAGGCGTTAAGCTTTTGAAGGATTACATCGTTCATACGCATGTGAAGGACGGCGTCAGGTATAAACCGATAGATCCGCGTGATGTTTATGGCGCACTCGGCTACGGCGGCGGAGTGGACCATGAACAAATTGCCAAGATGGTCACCGAAGGGGAGTATTTCCGCGAGCTTCCATTAGGTGAGGGAAAGGTAGACTTCCCAAGCTATTTCGCTGCCCTTCAGGGGATAGATTATCAAGGTTACTTAACGATTGAAAGAGAAGTAGGGACGAACCCCATTCATGATATTCGTGAGGCGATAACCTATCTTCGGAGATTTAAATAAGCAGGAAAAAAACTAAAAGAGAGTTTGCCGATATTAAAGGAGGACACTGAAAAGGTCCTCCTAATTCATTTTATAGTATTTTTCGTAACTACAAAAATAAAGCTTAGTAATACTAAATTTTATATTACCGAAATATTTTTTGAACCTGCATCTGTATTTTTTTATAAGGGGGAAAATCATGTCGGTTTTTAATGAATTACGTTTCTTCTATCTGCCTTATAGGAAGGATTTCATCTGGTCAACCTTTTTCTTGATGATCATGGTTAGAATTATAATTTGTAATACCTAAAAAAGCCATACATTACATAGTTTTAAAAAAAGAAAAAGCTTTTAGAGTAAAATCTAATTGATTAGATCAGGTGGTTAGTAATATGGGAACTTTTGAGTTTATTAAGAATAATAGATTGATTGCAGTGTAAGAGGAGCCCACGCAGACAATGTTTTTAAATTTAGTCAGGCATTAGAAAAAGGAGGCGTTCGAATCCTTGAATTTACAACGGAAACACCAACTGGTATTGATGCAATACGAACGATAACAGAGACGGCCAACAATGAGATATTGGTTGGTGCTGGAACAGTATTAAATGCTGAGATTGCACGATCTGTTATTTTTATTGGAGCCAAATTTGTTGTTTCTCCAGTTGTAAACGTTGATATTATATAAAATATGTAACCGATATGGGATATTATCCGTGATTGGTGTCTTAACACCTACTGAAATTTTAACAGATTATGAAAACGGTGCGGATGTGGTTAATCTTTTTCCTGCCAACTCCTTTGGACCAGGATATTTAAAAGATCTGAAAGGACCTCTGCCTCAAATTCCTATTATTTCAACTGGCGTAATTAATGTAGAGAATGTGAAGGAATACTTAGAGGCAAGCGGCATAGCTGTTGGGTTGGGAAGTTCATTGGTGAATACTTCAAAATTGGTTGAGGATAAGGACTATGAACAACTAACAGAGAGAGCATTGAGTTTTAGTAAGGCTATAGAAAACTATTAAAAAGGGGAGGACTTCAATTGCTAATCGAAATCAAAAAAGTCTGGTACTGGATTTACGATCGGATGAAGGTAAAGAGATCATTTACCAACTTGTAAAAGAAGCTGATGTAATTGTTGAAAATTTCCGCCCAGGAGCAATGGATCGATTTGGGTTAGGATATGAAAAATTAAAAGAAATTAATCCGAAAATTGTCTACTCTTAAATTACAATATTATTAATTGCCTAGACTTTTGTGTCGCTCAAAAAAAATGATAACAAGAAAATTATACCAATAAATTCATTCTTATCAACTATTCGTATAATATAAATTTTACGAATAGTTATTGTTGATAGAATAAATGTTTGGTATAATAAAAAGGACTAGAAGAATTTTCTAGTCCTTAAACTTTTTTAACTGACATTTTAAGAGCTTTTTAAATAATAATCGGATTAATTTTCATCGTATCTAGATACGAGTACTCTTTTAATCCTAAATTATTTTAACCGTATCTTGATACGGGGCTATAACTTACTATAAATATACAATTTAATTTTTCTATTGTCAATAAACACACTATCTAGGAGGAAAAAATATGTCTTTATCCCCACCCTTAAAAACCGAACTAATGAATATCTTTTTTGATGAAAGTGGTCAGGATTCTGACCGACCTTCTACTATGGGTGGATTGTTAATTCCTAAATCAGTTTATATCACTACAAAAATGCAAGAACTTAATAAAAAGTTAGAATCCGGCAAGATAAAATTACACTGGACTGAATATAGCGGCCATTCAGAACTAAGAGAAAACATAAAAGAAGCCATTTATGTTTTTTCAGAAATAGCAAGATTTACAAGGATGAATGTAATCAATTATAACCGGTCTACCCTTGATTGGAGATACAAACTATCTGGTGATCCAGCGAGCGGGAAATTGGACAAAAGAGAAAAACAAAAGCACCTAAACTTTGCCACATTAATGGTTTATACCAAAATACCCGAGCGTATTTTTTATGGTCTTCTAAGGCATTTTGGTAAAGATATATACATAAAAACAGAAATTTTCATTGAAAAAGAAGGTAAGTATGAAAAATATGACTTAGAAAAAAGATTACAAGAAAATCTTAATACTCAATCCCTATATCGATCTGAACAATTTTGGGTTACCAGTTGTGAAATGGTCACTAAAGGAAATATGATTGGAGTAGAATTAGTTGATTTATTACTAGGCATTATCCGATTAATAATTAATAATAAACCATTACCACCAGGTTTAACGATGGAAGAATATGCAGAACAGAAAATTAAGGGTCTTTATATGAAGACTCAGTTGGTAATTGAATTATTAAAACTCCCCTCTTTTTATGCGTTTATAAGTAATATTAAATATTATGAATGGGACAGTCATAAAGAATTGTCTGAGGTATCATTTAAAGATTATTTAGACCTGTTCATGGCTAATCATTTCAGAGAGTTTACTTCATAAATACTGAAAAATAAAAATACAACTTGCAATTTAAAATGGAGGTACTATGAAAAAAATTATTCCGAACATTACTGGAGACGTGGTTCTCTCCTACCAAGAAAATGGGTTTCAAGAGGTCATTGATAATTTTAACAATGCAAAGTTTATCAACATTGTCACTTATAACATTAATACCTATGAACCTAGTACTGAATTATTGAAAGAACTAAGAAAAGTAAATAAATCAACACCTATTACCTTAATTCTAAATATACCTGCACGCAGAGAAGATTATATAAATAAAAGTACAGGTAAAATTGACACTACAACTGTAAATAATGCAGCTACAAAAATTAAATACACTTTACAAGTCTTAGAACGGCAGAAATTTGGAGATTTAAATGTTTATTTTAATTTTGATAATCATGCGAAGTTAGTGATGACAGATCAAATCGCCTACATCGGGTCGCAAAATTTTTCTGATGCCAGTCAAGGTAAGTTTGAATTAGGCTTTATTGTAAGAGAAAAAGCCGCAATTCAAAAGTTAAAAAGAACTATATTTGATGGAATTAAATCAAATTCTATTCTTTATGCTACATCAGAGTATGCTGTTGTAATGGAGGATTTAGCTGAGATTTTAAGAAGTTCTTTAAAAGACATTAGAACTGATATATTTACTTGGGTTGGAGATCCTCCTTATACACCGGAAATTGAGATTTTAGACATTAATAATGCCTATTTTAATAGGGAAAAATGGGAAAATTTCAAAGACATCCATTCTCGATTCGAAGAAATTGTTGAAAAGCTAATTAGCGGATATCCCCAAGAGTTTAACAAAGAAGATGCAAATAAGGAGCTAGAAACATTAGATACATTTGTTTCCTCGTTTGCCCAAGAACTTGACCAACTCGCTAATTTCATTACAAATATTGAAGAATCCATGATGTGGAGTAAATTTCGTGAGTTAGACCTAGGAGATAACTTAGATGAAGCTTTAGAAGGTGCTGCTGATTATGTAATGTATAAAAAACAATTAAAGTTTGATCGAATCGAGGAAAAAGGTTCAGACTTACTCAAAACCTTCGATGCTATAGAAACTTGTATTAATAAAATTGAATCTCTAATAGATGATATTAAAGATTCAATGATTAACAAAACTGTTTTGGAAAACATTCACTTAATTAAAAATTATAAGTAAAAATCGTTATCGTGTTAGATTTAATTAAAAAATAATAAAAAGGTGATTTTATGAGTCTTCATTGGCAGTTTGCAAGTAACGATCCTGTAGCAAGGAAAGAAGATAAAGTCTTTCGTTTGCATGAAAACTATTTAAAAGTGTCAAAAAATAGTGAAGAGGAATACCAGGTTTTTAGTCTACAGATTAGAAAGGTAGACCAAATAACATTCAAAGATTTAGGGTATCACTTTTACGCTGGTGGTTCCAAGTGGAAGCATAGCAAAAGTGTGGATGGCCAATGTTGGGATGATATAAAAAATATCATTAATAGGACTGAAGAAATACTTAAGGTTTTGGGTTTCATTTATTAAATTCCTGGAGGATTAATATGTGTAAAATAGCGAATCAGAAGCGCATTGGCAAAAAGGATAACCGGTAGCAATAACATGTGCCTAGCTTACAACTGGCCCAAGGTTACTGAGCCTAGTGAATGTTCGTGGATTATTTCGCTCTCATGGTGGGTTAGAAATGAGAATAACACTTTCTATTACGTACATCATAATAAAATGAAAAAACAAAAATTCTAGGAGAATAACATTGTGAATAACGAACAAGCTCAATCTAAAGATGAAAATTCTGATTCGCAACAAAAAGATACTAAATTTGACGTCTCGGAATTTAAGGTATTATTTCTATTGTTAGCTCCAATATCGTTAGGATTCGGTTTATTGGGGGTAAAGATCTTTGGATTTTCATTCGATGATTTAGGCACTTATGGGGATTTTATTGGCGGTGGTACTATACCATTCCTTACAATAGCTAGTATTCTGTATGTTGTAGAAACTATTAAATTACAAAAAAAGCAGCTTATCATACAAGAAAAAGAAATAAATGACACAAAAAAGACTTTAGAAGAGCAGAATAAAACCGCTCGCATGCAAAGATTTGAAAATACTTTTTTTATATTCCTAGAACAATTGAACACCATACTTAAAGATTTCAATGAAGTCGATGGGTTTCATTTAAATAGTCCAAATGAATTCTTTAAAATCCTGCAAAATAAATACAAATACATAAAAGATAAACTTTACCAAGATTATGAAATACATCGACTTAATGAAAATAACCGAGAAGCATATTTTCAAAAATATGGAGAATGGTTAGAAGAAGCATATTTAAAATTACCAATAGACAATTCTTATCATAATTATTCGTTTCATGTTGAAAAATTGTTGCAATTGATTTTAAAATATCGTTCAGAAATGGATGAATGGGAAATTGATTTTTATCTTGAGTTAGTTCTTAACAAAATCGGTCCTAATGGTACAAATATGTTACTGTATGCAGCAGTGCTAAAGCTTGGAATTGATCTAGAAGTGGTTAAAGATATAGGATTAATTAATTATACACCCCCTCCTACTTTGGATAGCCGAAGAGATTATGATTTCTTTCAATTTGTGATACAAACCGAATTCAATATTTCAGATTCTTAAACGGAGCAAATAATGTCCTAATTTCAATACCTACATTTTAAAGATTGATTAAAATTCGTAAAAATTGTATTATACGAATAATACGAACGTATGTTCTGATTATTTAAATTTTTGGAGGTGTAAGCATGGCAATTTCTAAACAGCATGAACATTACGAGAAAAAACTAGAAATCTTGCTAAAAGAAATGCCTTCTTATGTAGTGGATTATGTTGATGCTAAACAAGACATCCGCTCCCCTATTACTTTGTTTAATTATGTTAGAGATTTTCGCGACTTCCTCAATTGGTTAATTGCAGAGAATATCGCTCCCTGTTCAGAAATTAAAGATATTCCAACTAACGTATTGGCCACTCTTAGTTTAGTAGAAGCTCGAAATTATTTTAAGTTTATATCTCGAAAGAAATACAAAGTATCCAAAGCTGACGATGAGACAAAACAAATAGATGTAAGGACCGTAAATCGGCAAAAGTCCTCCCTTCGCTCTCTATTTAAGTACTTAACGATAGAGGCTGAGAACGAGAATAATGAGCCTTATTTTCATAGAAATGTTATGCAAAAAATCGAGGTTACCAAAGTAACAGAAACCTTTAATGAACGGGCTAAAAAGATAACCGATAAAATTTTTATTGGTGATAAAGATCTTGAATTCCTGGACTATATAAAGAATGAATATGAGTCTTCTCTCTCCCATGTCGAGCTGAGATACTTTAAACGGGATAAGGAGAGAAATATTAGTATCCTCTCCCTCTTTTTAGGTACTGGAATCCGGGTAAATGAATTATCTAACTTACGTATAAAGGACATTGATTTTACCTCCAGAGAGATTAGCGTGATACGAAAAGGAAATAAAAAGGATACGGTATCTGTTACCCCTTCAGCAATAGATGACCTTCAATTATATCTTTCTGTTAGAAATGAGAGGTATAAAGCTGGGAATGGTGAAAATGAGTTTGTCTATGTCAAATTATATAAAAATGAACCTAAGCCATTAACCAATCGAGCGATTGAAGAAATCGTCTATAAATACACTAAGTCTTTTGATAAAAGAATGTCTCCTCACAAATTGAGACATACCTATGCTACAAACCTTGCAGAGCAAACTAATGGTGATATTCCACTAATCATGGACCAACTTGGACATACTTCTTCAGATATTTCTTTGCTTTACATTAATACAACAAGAGAAAAAGCGAGATTAGCTGCAGAAGCATTAGATAAGCGTAGAGAAAAATGACTTTAACAGTCTGAATCCTGGAGGAACCATATGAATCAAATTTCATTTGACGATCTATTTGCTGAAGTCAAAAAAGAAACAATTGATACACCAACCCTAACTCCCCTGCAGCATGAAGTTATGGACTTAATTCAATCAGGGAAAACCAGTGCTTTAGAAATTTGCGAAAAGTTGATAGAATCAGGCAAATTGTCTAATGAACGGTATACAACTAATAAGCCCAAAGCATATGGAAAAGTATGCTCCATTTTAGAAAGCTTCGTCGTAGATGGTACTTTGAAGTTTATAGAAGATAAGGATAAGAAAGACCGAACTTACGAGAAAGTAACAATATGATGATTATCTTTAAGGAGGATGGCGTTTCGTCATCCTCCATTTCTACATTTAGTTTAGAAAATAACCGAATGCAAGGATTGCTATGATAATAGTTTGTATGGTTATTATTGTCTTCGGTTTCAATTTATTGATTAGCCATTTTCCTAACGCTGGGAAGAGCTTTGGAAAAGTAAAGTTTACGATAGCAACCAATAAATTAATAATAGCAAGTTTCAACATATGCGTTCCTCCTTTTCTGATTATTATTAAAATAGACTAATTCTCTGAATCTCTATGTCATCTTAGACAAAAAAGATTGTTTTAATTCCATCTCAGAGGGGCTACCATGTTTAAGGTAGGCCCTCTGGGGATCCTTTTCTTGTTGACACAACTTCTCTGGAATTGAAAATGCTCTTTTTTACAGGGCATTTTTTTTATTTAATTGTATATAGAACGTAAGTTCGTATGTAATAATTAAAAAGGAGTTGGAACTATGATTCGTGATCGAGGGAAAATCAAATTTACAGCATTCATGATGCCGGAACATGTTCATTTACTAAAAGAAACCATTTTCGAAGAAAAGAAAATACAAAAACCACTACTGGATGAGCAGGCTATCGAAGAATTTGAACTTATTGTTTGCGAAGCAATGGCTTTAAATAATCAAATAAATATTGAAGTCTTTAATAATGGATTTATAAATGCGATTAAAGGAAAAGTACACTTCATTGATCACTTAAAAAGACAACTGATTCTTCAAGATGAAAAAGGATTTTCTCATTATATCCCCTTTAATAATTTAGTTAATATCATCAAAGAGTGAGGGAAACAGCATGATTGACTACACCCAATTTCCAGATAGAAAAATACTTTGTGTTGACATGAAAAGCTTTTATTCCAGTGTGGCAGCTGTCCACCGTAACTTGGACCCTCTTACATGCTATCTAGCTGTAGTTGGCAACACAGACAGGTCAGGAAGTGTTGTTTTAGCTGCTTCCCCTGCACTTAAAAGAGATTTTAAAATTAAAACAGGTTCTCGGCTATTTGAAATTCCTGAAGATCCCAGGATTCATATCGTGAACCCTCAAATGGGCTTATTTATTCGTGTTTCCACTGAAATCACAAAATTGTTTTACCGTTATGTACCTCCAACTGCTATACACACATATTCCGTGGATGAAAGTTTTTTAGATGTAAAAGGACTTGAAAAAATATGGGGGGATCCTGAAACAATCGCAAAACAGATTCAATCGGATATTAATAAAGATTTTGGCTTGCCATGTACTGTAGGGATTGGCCCCAATATGTTGATGGCGAAGCTTGCACTTGATTTAGAATCCAAAAGTGCTCCTGGTGGTATAGCTACGTGGACTTATGATGATATACCATCAAAGTTGTGGCCAATATCTCCAATATCAGAAATGTGGGGAATTGGCCCACGAATGGAAAAAAACCTGAATAGTATGGGGATTTTTACGATTGGTCAGCTGGCAAAATACGACTTGAACTTGCTTGAAAAGAAATTCGGAATAATGGGCAATCAACTTTATTATCATGCTTGGGGGGTGGATCTATCTGAGCTGGGTGCTCCCATTATGCAAAAACAAGTCAGCTTTGGAAAAAGCCAAATTCTTTTGCGTGATTACAAAAATGAAACTGAAATTAAAACTGTTATTTTAGAAATGTGTGAAGAAGTGGCTCGTAGAACTAGAAATGCTCGAAAAGTCGGCAGAACAATCAGCTTCGGGCTTGGATATAGTAAAGATGAATTTGGTGGTGGCTTTCATCGATCCAGGACCATTGACGAACCAACTAACGTTACAATAGATATTTATAAGATTTGTCTTGAATTATTAAAGGAACATTATAGAGGGCAAACCGTAAGACAGGTTTCGATATCAATTAGTAACTTAGAGGACGATTACGAAATGCAGCTTAGCTTATTTGATGCTAACGGATGGAAAAAACGTGAGCTTGGATATGTAGTAGATAAAATAAGAAAGAAATTTGGCTCAGCTTCTCTTTTAAGAGCAGTTTCTTATACAGCAGCCGGTACAGCCAAACACAGAGCAACCCTTGTGGGAGGACACAAGGGCTAGACTCCATCAATTTGTTAGAATGGATCAACAAAAAAGGATTGGTTTCCCAATCCTTTTCAAGGTCTTTATTATCTGTATTAAGGGATCCAAGCACCGTCAGAGCCCACTCGGTATCCACCAATAGTTGTATTAACAGCCATTACTCCATTGCTATAGAAGTAGTAATATTTACCACCTATCAATTGCCATCCACTATTTGACATATTGCCTGATGGGCTATTTAGATAATACCAATTCCCACCATCTAAAAGCCACCCTGTTTTCATAGCTCCTGTTAAATAATCTAAATAATACCATTTTCCTCCATCCAACAACCAACCAAATTGCATAACACCTGAGGAATTAAAATAGTACCATTTACTCATAATGTTTTTCCAACCTATTGTCTTATTACCATAGATATCATAATAATACCAGGTGTACTTACCATCCTCTATCCAACCAGATAAAACTCTTAAAAAGTAAAACCGGCAATCATCTGCATAGGCCTTCATATCCTCGGCGTAACTATTAGCAAGAAATGCTAACCCAACTGCTGTAAGTGTTCCTACAGCAAGTCCAAATCCAGTAGGAGCCGTTATAATAGCAACTACCCATGACGTTGCTGAAGCACCTGCAAAATCCAACCATTTAATTTCAGCAGATCTAAGTGAATTTACTGAATCACGAAATCCAAGGATATTTTTACCATTCTTAGTATTTTCAATGGCAGTTTTCCCAGAGCTATCCACCTTTAAAAACCAAGTGTTTCCAGAGTAGTAATAATATTCAAAATAGTTATTAAAACGACTACCAGAACTATGGGCTAATAAACTTGAACTTGCACTCTGTACCTTAATTGATTCTATAGCTTTTTTCTTCATCGGTTAAATTAATGTTAAAGATTTCTTCACTTTCTCCATTTGCTTTAATTAACGAAGTGCGTACCTCATTATCTTCTTTATTGTATCTACTCTCAGATACTTCTCCAGTTGTTTTATCTGTAACTCGAACTAATCTTTCTTCTTCATTATCTTCCAAAATATTAATATCATAATTTTCCATATCATAATTAAAAGTTCTTGGTGAATTTTGAGGATCTAATGGTAAGAAATTGGATTCAGAATTTGATGATGCATTTACAAAAGAAGGAGATAAATAACCAAATGTCAACATTATTATAATTGTTACAACTAATATTTTTTTCATAACAATCCCCCGTCAATATCTACACGAACTCACAATAGCACATTTATGGCCTAATAATAGAAATGTATTATCAAATAGGTTATTATCATCAAGATAAAAAAAGAAGATAAAAAATAGATTTTGTCAGTCGTGTTTTTAATGAATTTATTTCTTATTACAATAAAATAAATTGCCAAACTGAAAAATAAAAGTAGTATTGGTATTCCCATTTGCAACGTAGAAAGTTCTATCGTGGTGGTGACATACTTTATATACGAAGAAATAAAGATATAAAAAACTATTACAAATAAAAGATTTAAAGCTGAATAAAATAACCATTTTTTCATTTTCCCGCCCCCCTTTTTTAATTATAATATTCAAAAACATGAACAATAAATTTTTTTGTAGCATAGCCTTAAATTTGGTAATAATTTCCTACCACCTAATACTAAATTACCATATTATTACTTATATTGGAATATAATTAACTGAATTTATAATTATTTCCTCTTCTCTTTGGTGAATTCATTTTAGATAATATTAATCATGTATTAATCCCAAAAAACGCATTTGATGATGTAAAATACTGCTGTTCATAGTGTGGCAAAAGTTCTCCCTATCCGATCTCTGGTTTTAGCAAAGTAAAAGCCTTCGGAAACCACGGATTTCCTCACTTTCCAGATACCTTCTTTTATTTTGAATACAACCTTTCTTCGAACTTATAGCAAAAGACAAAAATGTGAATATGCTACCCGATTTAATCCAAAAATTGATTTTTGGTATTTTTAATTTTCTCAAAGCAAATATAGCCATAGTTTTCATCCTATGGCCTGTCCATTCTTATTGATTAAAATCGTTTTATATGAGTTAAAATAGACTTTTGAACTTTAAGTGAGTTCCCTTCACTTTTCACGTTGTCTATAAAATCTAGATAGACAATAGCAATTAACTCTTCTATGGTAACCTCTGTGCCTTTAAGGAAGGGCTCTAAATCGTGAATTAAAACTTCCCCTCTTAACACCTCAGATTCACGCATACGAAGCTCTAGATAGGCTGTCTTGTTTTCTTTGTCGTGGTTATCATCTATTTCTTCCTCAATTGTTTCAAACTCAAAAACATGCTTAGTTAGAGGTTTCATGATACGTTTTTGCTCCACCCTTTTTTGGAAGTATTTCTGCTTTCCAGCTTTTAAGTAGTCAGATATCTGTTGTGGTTTTGCTCCCCTCTTTACTTGATTAAGGAAATCGTCGTAAAGCAGATAAATTAATACACTTAAATCAAATCGATAAGGTACTTCTTCATTAAAGTTATCTTTTAAATCGTTGACAAAAATTTTTCCTCTTAAGTAGTCGAAATATGGAATTTGAATTGTAATGTATTTTCGATTGGTAAAAAAGCCTTTGAAAAAGCCCTCTGGTTCGGTCGAGCCAGTTAATTTACTTTGGAGAAGGTTCCAGCTACTATAAGATTTTTTCAATGTCTCCCCCTCCTTCCAACCATCTTAATACAGACAGAATAATATGAAACACGACTTTTCGATCAGATAGATTTTTTTGAATAGTTAATCCATGCGGCCCGCCTATTTCCTTTTCGTATTCTATTTCAAGAATATTTGTGTGCATATAAACTTTTGTATCCTGATATTCATGATTCCAGATAAGGATTTTCTTATGTGCTAGTCCATATCGAAGCAGAAGAGTGTTAAATTTTGTTTGAGTTATATCTTCTTTACCTTCAATCTGATACATTCTTTTTGCTTGTCTAAGGTAGCTTTTTAACTTCATTTGTAAAATTGGTGTTACAGGAAACTTAATGTTATGAGTCTTATCGGAACGAGTTGCTCTAATTTTATCCGATTGTTTTTTTTGAACCGCAGATGGCGGTTTAGTTTTTGTTATCGCAGTATTATTGAACAATGGATTAATATACCCCATTCTATCCCCCACCTCTTATCATTTTGATTTTAACTCATGGTCACTTTTCCAGTTTTCCATCTTCAATAGAAATATAGATAGGGAAGACTGGTTTTAGAACCTATAGTTGTATATTTTTAGTTTTAACGGTCAATACTTGGGCTAAGAATTAAATATAGAAGGGATGAACATAAAATGAAAAAAAGGGAGAAAGAAAAAGAAGCAAAGTTGATAGCAGCAGCGGCAAAAAAAGCCAAGAAGGCCGGATTTAAAATTGTAAGTGTAAAAGTGAAATAATTACCTATCATTTGAATAAAATTTTATATGAGAGTACTTAGAGAACACATATTTGTTTATTTATCATATAAAAATAAATAATTCATATAGTAATAAGAAATAATAAAATAATAAAAATAACAGATATTAATAAGCTTTTTTTATCAACCACTTTCCTTCCCTTCTAGGATAAGGGCTTAGAGGATTTTAACAGAGTTTAACTTTCCCATTCTTAAGAAATACACATATTATCATTTATCTTTCTAACATATCAACAGTGGTACAATTTTTATATTCATATATATACAGGTTTATATTTTATATAATCACAAATTCACAAGTAGATATTCGTAATTTAACACTATAAAAAAAGAGGACATATCAACCGATGTCCTCTTTTTGCATTACTTGTTTTTAAGCAAATTGATAGCAATCCATTACTAATAGCCCTGCAAACAATAATTTTTTTGACAGGGCTACTTACATATTAAAATTTAAAAACTCTGGAAAAGCTCCGGTTTTACCATAGTAATCAACCTTGGCTTCATGAATAATTGCATAAGGGATTTTCCTTATGAAGGGTTCAAAATTGTTTCTAAATACTTTCCTAAAGAGCGCGCCAAGAGAGAAAATTTTAAATGTGGTCAGTCTCGCCCTTTGTTCATGTAAATACCCTCCTATATCGTCCATACATTTTAGGAAATATCGCTTTGCTGACTTTTCTAAATTGAAAACACTATTGTCTTTAATAATTTTTAACTTATCATATACTTCTTGTTTAAAGGAGAACATGATATCAAATTGGTCCCGGGCCTTATATTTAATTTGGTTGCCATCAAGGAAATATGTTAATTCGTGAGATAACATTGCTGTAAGATGATCAATTTTAAATTGTTCAGCACTCTGTTCTTTAACACACTCTTCTTTTAGAGTGATATATACTTTTCTGACCCATATTTGTTTTCCTCGGAACTCTACACCATCAAATTCAATATCAAATAGCGGTTCCAGCAGCGACAAAATTTCTCTTACCTTTTTGGAGTTTTTATTTAAAAGCTTTTTTAAGGTACTCATATTTCTAGATTGACGCAGCTGAGTTAATTCAATGGACTCTTTTTTAGACATGGCTGTCCGGAATTGATTGAATAACGACAATAATAATTCGATACCTTCTGGATTTGAAGTGCGTACCATCTCAGCTAAAATATTGGTTTCAAAAAGTGCGTTAGGAATGAGAAGGTAATTTAACTTTCCGCCTTCGATTCCTGGATTGTTAAGCTTTTCAATGTCTTTTAAGACTAACACCGGGATTCCATTATGTATTTCTTCTTTAATAAAGCTAAGTTTTTCTAAGTATTTTTTTCCCGAATACAATGAGGAATAAGGAATATTAAGTTTCTTTGCCCAATAGGAAAGATTATATTCTTTTAGTACTCCCCTTTGATTATTCTCTTTATCTAATTGTTTGAGCATTGTTAAATAGGTTACATATGCAGAAGCAGGCGGACGTTCAAATGATTGATCCCGTATAAAATAAAATTCTTTTAATATTGCTTGATGCATACGAAAGCCATCTATTTTGATTTTCATTATGTACCGCCTCCTCTCTCTTCACCTTTTCCACCTAGTAATCTATTTAGGATTATAGCAAAAGCAAAGTTGGAAAAATGTTCCCCCTTAATTAAGGATTTTCCAATTTGTGCACGTGCCTCAAACCCTTGTCCCCCAAGGGATGAAAAAAATGATGAGATTTTTCATGTGATAGGTAACGTCAAGATTACCTAATTAATGTGAGAGATAGCGTCAAAAAAACGAGATTTGTGCATTGTGTATAAAAGTTGATAAATCAATGTTTTTTCGATAAAGGGTGCCATTATTTTATAGTTAATAAGAGGCTTATGCACAAGATGTTGTGCATCTATGTGTGAAGGGTAACGTCATTTTTTTAGGGAAATTGTCGATTTTGTGCTTTAGTGTGAAAGGTTACGCCAAATGATATTAATTTTGTGCATGAGTGTGAAGGGTAACGTCAAATTTGCATAAGTTTGTGCATGTGGTTGAAAATACCACTTTGTGCACGAGTGTGAAGGGTAACGTCAAATCAGTATAAATTTGTGCATGTGGTGAAAATGCCATTTTGTGCATGAGTGTGAAGGGTAACGTCAAATCGGACGGTAAGTGCACAAAATGTAAATGTGTTTAGCTTATACGCTATTATTTCATTTTCGGGATTCCCCTTCCATACCGTTATTAGAAGAGATCAAAATGGATATTTTTGTTCCGCTTTGAACTGTTGACAATATCAGCATTAAGTATAAAGATTAGTATAATAAAAGATTAGATAAGAATTTGCGGAGGGCGATTATGACAGAATTAAACGAGATATTTAAAAAATTTTTAGACTTTGCTCTGGAGACCTTCCACGATTATCCAAATCTAATTTCAAATTGGAATAAGGAACTAAAAAGTTTAATGGGAGAAGAAAGTGTTGAGTTTCAACCTTCGCAGTCCTTAAAGGCCTTTTTAGTTATATTAAATAAGTTATCAAGTGAACACATGCTAAATTTACAAGAAATAGATGAATGGATTGGCTCCTACATAAGTGAAATTCGAGAGTTTGTAGTACCTTATATTGAAATCGAACAAAATTCCTCCTTAGTTGTTAGTACAAATCAAAAAGTGGTTACTCAATTATTAGAACAAAGTTTCATTGAGTCAGGATCTGCTCTCTTGTTCCATAGACTAAGAGAAACCATAAGTAAAAATGAATTCATGCCAAAAATGGAGTATCCAACTGCTCTTATAAAGGAAAAGGCAATTCAAGCTACAGCACAGTTACGAGGGATAGATAACACACCCCATCTTTTATCTTCTGAGGAGATTCAGCAATGGAAGAACCTAACAGCCCAGGCTATCACCTCTATGGATGACTTAACCGCGGATATTTTTGATATTATTTCGATCTTATGGATGAAACAAGCGAATCATAAAGATGAGATGATAAAATTTCATACTGACGATGCTTTAAATTTAAGGCGAGTGCAAGGAAGAAAAGAAGTCGATGGTTATCAATCTGGTTATAGAAAAAAAGAACGTGACGAAATAATGAAGCGGTTAGCCGCATTGACAACCATTTGGATTAGAATCGAGCGGGATAATTTAAAATTTGTAGATGCAGAAAGTAAAGAGTTGGATGAATTGGAGCAGGTTCAGTTCAATCCCCTTTTTATCTTAGACAGTATAACGGTTGCATATCGGAACTCTCAACCGGTTGGGATTTATGAATGTAAGATACGCCCTGGGGAGCTGCTTGCTAACTTTTTATATGGCTCAAAGAAAAGCAGTGGTTTGTTAGCCTTAAAAACCTTACAATATAATCCTCTTACGCAAAAATATCATAAGCGCTTAGCTCGTTATTTATCGTGGCAGTGGAGGATCCGTCAAAAAGGTGCTGATTACTTTAGACCATACAGTATAGGCGGAGAAAAAGGATTACTAAATGTAATGGGAATTGATGAGAATGGCCGATATGGTTCAAGGGTGAAAGAACAGTTCGAAAATATTCTAGACACCTTACAGCAAGATAGAATTATTATGGAATGGAAATATATTAATTTTGATGAAAATGTAATTGAAAAGGATAAGCGTTGGTTTTTAGACCATTGGTTAAATACAAAGGTTCAAATTGTACCTCCAAGTGAAATCACTGAACAAAATAGAGAACCCAATTTGACCATACCAGAGTTAGAACAGCAAAATTATGAACAAATGAATTTTACAGAGCTTTTAAAAAATTTAACTGAAAGTGAAATCGCAAGTAGCGCAGCTTCAGAAATAAATGTGACACCAGAAAATATAAAGAGATTACGGATTAGTAGAAATAAAAAATTAGCGGAAGCTGCTAAGGAAATAGGAATATCACATACTACGTTATCTAGGTATGAAAATGGAAAAATCCTCTCCCCAACAAAGGCAAACATTGAAAAGATGAAAGCATGGATTGACAATAAATAAAAGCCGGTTTAGCACCGGCTCTTTTGTTTACTCCCTTTTGTATAAGTATTTGATTAATTATGTAATAAGTATTGTTCCTCAATTTGCTTAATTAATAGTTCTGCCCCTTCGGTACTTAATACTATTTCCCCATCAGCAACAATAATTGGGGACTTTACAATCTTTCCAGTAACCATGCATTGATTTACCACTTCATATTTCCTTAAAATGATTTTCTCTTCATCAAGGAATATCTCCACCGGATCCTTATGTTCGATATCAAGCGTCCTTCTTAATTCTTTTGGAATGACGATACGCCCTAATTCATCAAGTTTTCTTACTATGCCTGTACTTTTCACCTAAACACACTCCATAAAACAATTTATAACTAGATTATATAGTGACACATAGAAGTAAAAAAATAAATCATTACAGACTTTGGAATGATTAAATTAGAATACTAGTCGTAATATTCTTATCAAGAGAACCCCTTCTGCCTACATTAATAATTTCTAATTTATCTCTTCCATAATACCTTTCCCTGTAGGTTGTATTGAAAGGTGGGCTATGCCAGTAAATTAAAAGCGATTCAGTATCATTTAACTTCTGAACAGAATACCTTCCACCATGAGGGTACTCTAAAATTCCGAACCGAATCTGTATTGCTCCCCTCACATTCCAAAGCCAGTCCTTGTTATGTTCAGTGATCCGCTGAATAAAGGAACGCCCTGTCTTTCCTATATAAAGTAAAGTTTCCTTCCCACCAAAAACACGATAAATTGAATAAACCCCATTATGGTAAGCAATATCCCTTATATTAATATTATCAAGGCTGTATGGGCCATACCATCTTATGTAAACAGTAGTCATTGTAAACTAGTTACCTCTTGATTGCGTAACTGAAAAATTAATACATCTTTTCCCTCAAGGACTATCCTTCCTCGACTGAAACTATACTCTTCCATTATTTCAACTCCTTAATTTAATGGTTTGTTTAATACCCGAATACAAGCTTTTTTGACAAACTGCGGGATATACTAAAAATGGTTTGCTTCTTATTTTCCGCCTTGCAAGGGAGATTACAAGGATATTCTATTACTAAGCCTTTGCCATGTGATTTTAATAAGCCAACGTCTTTATCCTTGTACCAGTATGAGTGATCTAACAGAAAATAAAATTCATCACAATAATTGAGGTATTCAGTCCATTTGTTATCTGAAACATAGTCATTCCTGGATGCTTTCACTTCAATTACAATAATATGTCCGCTTTCGTTGTAGCCAATTACATCCACTCGTTTACCGCTATTCAAACTAAACTCAGCTGAACAGGTATAACCTTTATGATACAACCATTTGAGCGCTAGGTTTTGAAGCTCACCATGACGCTTTAATTCTCTTGGTGAAAGTTTATTACTTGCCTCAACTTGTTCCATAAAGGATTTAGGAGAAGTCTTTCTAAGTTTGGCAATTTCATTTTGTATTTCCTCTTTTTCTTCTTCAATCTTACTTAATAATTCTCCAATTCGTTCAATTTCACCTTTTAGGTTACCAGCTATTTCTTCAGTGTTATTGTAGTAAGGGTTTGTTGGAGTGGACCATGAACTAAATTTGTTATTCTCATTTCTTTTTGCTTCTTTATCGTAATTCCAGGTGCAATCCCAACCACGTTTCCATCTAATCGGAAGTTCTTCTGCCAGAGCATCTAAATCTAAAATGGTATAAGTATAAGCGATTTCTTTGTTCTTTTCCATCCAATCATGGTATTCCATTCTATATGCTTCAGGTGGTTTATTAAAATGGATAATCCCCTTCTTTTGAAGGTTTTTCTGCCAATAATAATCTAGTCTTTTAGCAAGGCTTAATTGGCCATTTTTAGTTAACCCTAAGTGTTCTATAAGAAATATTCTTACCGGTTCGTCGTATTTACATAGAAATGCGGCTTGTTCTTCGATTTGAGCTTGTAAATGCCGTAAATTAGCTTGTTGCTCTTTGAGGGTTTCGTTCTGCTTTTCTAATCTAAAGATCCTGTTATCCACTTCAATTTGAAATTCTTTGATTCGGTCTCTCTTTTCTTCAAGACCGGCTATCTGAAGAGTTAATTTATCTCGAGTAATTTCTAGAGGTATAGAAAGGAGAATATCATTAAGTCCTTCCCAATCATCTTGTTTAGATAACGGATAAAGTACCAATGCTTTTGTTCCTAATTGTCTTAGCCTTTCAAAAGCTTCTTTGCTGATGTTTTCGTCAGCCTTTGCAATAAAATTTAAAAGCCTAGATAACCGTTTAGCTTGATCGATTGAAATTCCGAATTCAATAGGAATGTCTTTTACTTTTGCTCCTGATTTTAAGGCATTCATTACAGCTAAACTGATATTATCGGTACCATTAATTGCAGCCATTTTACCTCCCTGAAAAAGTGCGCCGTACACTTATTTTAGCAAAAGAACAGGACAGGTTACTAGCTCCTGTCCTCCATTTGTTATAATGAATTATAATAAAAATCAAGCTTTTTTCCCGTTTGCATCTTTAATCCATGGATAAAAAAACGGAATTCAGATTCATACCCTCTAACAACATATTTGTATCTTACAAAATCTTCGTTAATATGTTCCCTATCGAATACCTTTATTCCCTTTCGAGCCATTTCCTTTTTGGTTTTGGAAGTATCCTTAATTGCCATATCCCTTACCTTTTCCATAAAAAGAGCATGGTGCTCTTTTAATTTGAGACTTGAATTCCGTATTGCTTCAATGTCTTTGTTCATGGCAATTACTAAAAGATTCAATACTATGTAATTTAAAGCTATATCTTTAGCTTCTTCCGGCAAAAGTTCTTTCATGAAACAACCCTCTTTTTTGGCAACTTATGGTATTATTTATTATATTGAGTTTTGGAAAAGGTGAACGAAATGGCAGTAAAATTACATTGTGCTTATGACGAAACCGGAAGCCTTGTTTTTATTAAAGACAGGATAGAAAAAAATCGAATATATTATTGCCCACATTGCAAAGAGGAAGTGTTCTCAAAAAAGGGAAGTATTCGGGAACATCACTTCTCCCATAAGCCAGATACCGAATGTTCAGCTAACTATGAAACTATTTTGCATTTTGAAGCTAAGCACTATTTGGCTGAAAAAATAAATGATGGTGAAGGAATCGATCTACCGTTTGATTTAGGAAAACATATTCCGGCTTTAGAACTCTTAAAAAACGAAGCAGGCATTTCAGACCATTCCATCATTTCTTTAAGTGAAATCATTTCATTCTATGATGTAATAAGCGCTTCAACGGAAACTGTTATACCAGGCAGCCAATTTATAGCTGATATAATATGTCTTGATAAAGGGGATAACAAGGCCTTAGCCTGTGAAGTTTTTGTAAGCCATGAATTAGATGATGAAAAAATTGAGTTTTTAAAATCTAACCAATTTCCTTATTTAGAATTAATCCCTTTTCATAATGAAAAAGGAGATATTCAATTTACTTTGCATTCTTACTATTTACCAAGATTTTTCGAAAGATACAAAGAAAAAGTCGATTCAACCATGTTGGAGCAACTCTTCCCGCTTTATAAGGATGAACTACAGAAAAAAGTGGAACGATTTTATGAAGAATGCGAAATCTTAAAGTTAAAATTGCTTGCAGTACAAGCTCTAAAAAAGGAACTTCAGAAGGAGGATAGCTACAATCAATTAATTGCTTCACTTGATCTGCACAGCTATACTTCTTCAGCGGTTGCCCATAGAGCTACAGTTAATCGTAAAGAACTTTTAGACCATCTAACCTATAAAAAAACAGCAAAAGGTTCCTACCTTATGGGAAGGACAACCAAGGACAGTTATTTTGTATCGAGTGAACAGAATCAATTATATAGCATCATAAATCAGTTGGTATGCCAAATTAATATTTCCGCTTTAATTGGCGGTTGGGAAAACTCTAGTAAGGAATCAATTGTCGGATTTGAATTCGGGATACCTCAGCCATCTGAAATTAGTAATGTAATAAGGCAGGTTCTTATAGATAAAGTTGAGGATTATGAAAGGAGATTTCAAAAGAAGTTAACCACCTTGATTTGATTTATATTGGAAAACTTAATTATAAAAACAGGTATACAATATAGAGAATTTAGTGAAATAAAGGGCTTTTAAAAACCAATTGAACAATTCTAAAGATACCCGGTTAACCGGGTAACCCCAAAAATTTCGATTAAATAATTAACATACTGTCCATAATGGTTATAAATAACCTAAAGGGCGGGATTTTCTATGGTCTAAAGTCAATATTGGTATTAAAGCCACTAATGAGGTAGCTTACGATGTTCACGGCTTGTTAGATGCTGCTAAACAATTAGGCCTTATTAAGGATAAGGGAGAGTATTTCGATATAACCTATCCATTTTTCAAGGACTACTTGCAAAGGAAAAAGTTAACCGAGACCGAGATTGGTCACAACCTGGCAGAAGTTGAACGAGCCACGACCTTAATAGTCAAGCAATTTATAAACGTGATCGAGTCACACAATAACATAATGAAATATTCGGAATCCGAATATAAAGGGATGCTAAAGCAAAAAGAGGACAAAATCGAGGCACTCTCCTCTTTATTAGAAAAAACTGAACTGGAGAACATTCAGTTAAAATCAAATTAAAGTAGAAAATAAGAACTTAAAAGAAAAACTTAAAGAGATGGAGTCTAAATTTAAATAAGTTGGAATTTAAAGCATGAAAAAGGAATTGAACAAAGTCAGAATGTTCTAACTATAAAGATCTTGTTGAAATCCACATTAAAAGAAGTCAACTAAGTAGTTTGTGTCTAGTTAAAACAGCATAAAACCATAACATTTTTGGTGCATGTTTTAGTGAAAATTAATAGGGCTTGTCCAGAATGGATTAAGCCCTATGATACATATTCAACAAAAGAAGGAATCCTCAGTTTCCCATCCTTTGTAAAATTACGGAATTTCACTTTTAGTTTAAATCTTAGGATCAAGATAAACAAATTTATTGTTTTTGGTCTATAATTAAATCTTTTTGAATCCGATAAAATTGTTTTCTTGCCGCAGGAGTCATGAATTCCATCATTCCAGCTTGACGAATTTTCCCTTTATCTTCTAATCCTAACAATAAGCCAAATTCATCTTTTCGGTATCCTGTTACATACGCTTCGGCAAATTGATAATTTATAACTTTTAGCCAATCGTGGCTTCTTTTGTTTATCTGATATGAAGAATTTGCACGCTTCATTACGATGCCCTCTAAGCCATGTTCTTTTATTAGATTGAAGTATGCTTCCCCGTTGCCTTTGGTCCATTGAACAAGGGCTATATTTTCGTTTGGAACTATTATGGACTCAAGTATCTCCTTACGCTCTATAAGCGGTTTAGATGTAATTTTTTTACCCTTGTAATAAATAATATCGAATATACAATATTGAATCCTCTGTTTACCATTTTTCCCCGCATGAAAGCGGCTCATGGTTTCCTCAAAATCTGGTTTTCCTAAAGAATCAGTTACTACTATTTCTCCATCAAGCACTGTTCCGTCAGGGATGTTTATAGAAAGTAGCTCAGGAAATTTCGATGTTACGTCATTCTTGTGACGAGTATGGAGGTTAATTTTTCCCTTGAATTTGGAAAGCACCAAACGGAATCCATCTAATTTCAATTCACTAATATAACTATCCTCTTCCCAGGGCAAATCGTTGAACGGTGGAGAAAACTTATGCAGTAGCATAGGAGAAACGAACATAATTACCACCTCTATATTATGCTACCATAAGGTGGGGGATTTTGCGTTAGAGTATTTTAGGGAATTCATCCAATACCTTGAAATTCCTGGCTTTTAAAGAGGATCTTCTATCCAATTTTGATTGACTTTTCCATATATAGGTACTATAATAATACTATAAAATGGTGTAATATTCGGTATAGTTATTACAATATATATGGCGGTGAACTTAATGAATACAATACTTAGTGTAGCAAATGGTGTTTTGCAATATCATAGAGGTAAGCAGACTGGTCTAGCTGGGTTGATGGGAATTGTTGTTGCTCTTATAATTGTTTTTCAATGGGATAATATTCTTCCTATTCTTGATGCAATGGGAATTGTTGATTTCCTAGATAAACATAGTTTGATATATAAAGGAGAAGGTTATTTAACAGGGTACGTTCTATTCAAGTTAGCTTTTAAAGCCTCTTTGCTTTTCGTTGCCGCTTTAGCTTGTTTATTAGTTATTGCCATGATAATCACTATGTTTTCCTCTAGTGAAATAGGTGGTAAAATTACATTAGCAATCTTTATAGTAATTTCATTTCCTTTTTTATCAATTTATTTTCTTTACGATGCTATAACTACTCCCAAAGCGGTTAAGGAAGAAAGGTATAGACTAGCAAAGGAAAGAAATAAACCTGTTATAGAAGTGTTGAAGGAATCATTTGAAGTAATTGATAAAGAATCAGCAAGAGCAAGATTGAATAGACTACCAACTACGGGTGACTATCACTTTTTGCTAGCTGTAACTGAAAACGAGGATATATTCGCAGTACTTCCTCGTGCACGCTACTGGATGGAAAACCCAGTAATAAAACTGAAGGTTGAAAAGTATGATGAAAAAAAGGACAAGGCCAGTTTCGGTCAATATCAAGTAAAGCAATTTAAAGTAACCTATGACCATGGGGATTATAATGAAAAGCTTCAATATGATGTTTTGCAGAGTAAGTTAAATTTAGATGATGAAGAAGTAGTATATATATTAAAGCCAGAACATGACTTTAATCATGTATTTAAATGGATTACTAATTCTCTTGGTTTTAAGACATACACGAATGAACAGATTAAGACCTATTTCAAAAGGAAGCAAAATCTATTAGACGCTATTTCAAAATCAGAAACACAAGAGGATTTTGATAGATATGTTGCTGTAATTAAAGAAATGGATGCTTCCAATGAAGATATTGTAAAAATAATGTTGGATTCTAGGGTCGTTGAAGTCTAAACAAAGGGAGTAATAATGAACAAAACCGAAATCAAAAAATTAATAAGACCACATAAAAATAAGTTAACAACAGCAAAAGAGTGGGATGTTTATGCCAAAGAACATGAACTACCCTCTTCTTTTAATTTAATCTATATTTTTGGTTCCTGGAATGAAACAAAGAAGACTTTTAACCTTTCGGGACAAAAAGCATCGTATACTTTTGCTGAATTAAAACAGATCGCAACTGAACATAAGGAATATATGAGAAGTAAGCCGACTTGGGACCAATATTCAAAGGAAAAAGGACTTCCCGCTTCGGCAACATTTATAAAGGCTTTTGGAAAGTGGAGTGAATTAAAGCAATTTATAGGTCTAAGTGGTGAAAAGAGAAAGAGCGATATATATAGCAAGGAGCATATAAAAAGTATCCTTAATGAACATGCTGCTGAGTATCAAAGTCGGCAACAATGGGATGTTTATGCCAAAGAAAATAAACTCCCTACCTACAAAACAATAAAGAAACATTTTACTTATGATGAAATTCTAGAAATAGTAGGAAAGAAAAAAACATTTAATTTTACTAAATCAGACTTGATAAAAATCGCGCTAGAACATAAAGATATATTTCTAAAAGCCAGTATGACTGTATGGGATGAATACGCTTCTGAACAAAGACTTCCTTCAAGCCATACATTCTTTAGTAGTTTTGGTTCTTGGAGAATTGCTAAACATGAGGTTCATTTAAAAATGTAGGAAAGATGATGGAGATTTTGAAAAGACTATAGGGTATAAACCTAAAGTATCAAAGCTGATAGCAGCCACTGGCTGCTATTTTTTTTTGAGTTACTATCTTACAATGTACCCAACGGAAATGGAGACTCTTTAGATTCGCCATTCACCTGCTGTTAGCTAAGTTGGATAGGGGCACATACCAAGGAACAAAAACTTTTTCAGTGGAAATCCTAGACGCGATGTTTATACTAATGCAAAAGAAAATAATCAAAGGTTTACTAGGTTAACCTGGTTAACCATTGACTTGTAGGCATTTTAGGGTTTACTATTATGTTAATGAATCCAATAGAGGGTGGGAGTTTGGTGGAAGATATTAAAATCACAGGTCAGGTTGGCGGAAAGGTCAATGATGAGGCGTTAGAATACCGATTTAAAATGTTATTACGGACGATGAAAGAAGCTCGAGGGCTGTCAACTTTTAATGAGCAACTAAAAGCGATTTTAGATGAGGTAGATAAAAGCACATTAGCTTCTGAATTGAGTTACGGTTCTCAATTAACCGAGTTGAATCAATTAACAGCTCACATATCAGAGATTTTCGTTGGTTTGGCCAAGCAAAATGAAACAAATCGCATTTTTCAAGAGCGACAATTTGATGAGCTTATAGGAAAGAAAGAAGAAGTAATCGATACTTTGAAAGGACAACTTGGTGACCTAAAGGAGAAACTCGATCAAAAAGAATCTGATTTCAGGAATATTGAAGAAAATCATAAAAAACTAGAAGAAAACTTTATGAACCTAAAAGGACGTCTGGATGATCAAATGAAAATGATTTTGGTTCAAGATGAACAACTACAAGTTAAAGACCAAACAATTGCCAATCAAGCCCAAAAAATAGACAGTATGACCAGCGCGATTACTCAAAATGAACAATTAAAGCTTTCTGTTACTCATTTAAATGAAGAGATTACCCATCTTCAGGAAAACAAAAAGCAGGAAACCCAACAACGGGAATTTGATTTTGAGCGTCAGTTGTTTGCAAAAGAACGAGAATTACAACAATCCTTCCAGGACCGTATTGGAAAAATACAAGATGATATGAATGATAAATATGAAAACCGACTTGCTTCCATCATCGACAAAAACGATAACCGGGTAACGGGCTTGAATCAAGAAATAAGCTCCCTAAAGGGAGAAATTCAACAGAGGGCACGAAGGGAAGAGGATTTAGTGAAAGAAATCCAATTCTTAAAAGAAAAGGCGCAACAATGGGAAAATCGAGAAAAGAAATAGAACGATTAACCAATCAAAACTGATTAACTTCAAGTGTAGTTCATTGAATGGATCACCCTTCTAAACATAAAAAAGAGCACTTCAAGTGCTCTCAGACTGTAGACAAATCCCCCATTTTTGGGGGATTTGCCTACAGTTTTTTTTGTATAATGAAGATACTACTAATTTTGTAAGGTGATGAAGAAAATGCTAACGAAAAATACTCAGATGAATCGGGATCAATTAGAAATGATAACCCTTGAACAGTTAGTTCCGGAGAACCATTTGGTCCGAAAAGTGGAAGCTGCTATAGATTTTTCATTTATATATCCTCTTGTTCAAGAGATGTACTCTGCTGAACGAGGACGTCCAAGTATCGATCCTGTTGTATTAATTAAGATGGCATTTATTCAATATATGTTCGGTATTCGCTCGATGCGAAAAACGATAGAAGAAATTGAAACGAACCTAGCTTATCGTTGGTTTCTTGGGTATGGATTCCATGATAAGGTGCCTCACTTCTCCACTTTCGGTAAAAACTATGAACGCCGTTTTAAGGATACAGACTTATTTGAACAGATATTTTACAGAATTCTAAAGCAGGCAGCCGAAAAGAAATTGGTAAGTAGCGAACATGTTTTTATTGATTCTACGCACGTGAAGGCAAGTGCCAATAAGCGTAAATTTGAGAAAAAGGTAGTTCGTAAGGAAACGAAAGCGTATCAAGAACGTCTCCAACAAGAAATCAATGGTGATCGTGAAGAACATGAGAAAAAACCTTTCCCACCTGACAAATTTGAAAAGGAAGAAACGAAGGAGATCAAGGAAAGTACTACGGACCCAGAAATTGGGTATTACGTGAAGGACGAACGGACGAAGCAGTTTGCCTATTCTTTTCATGCGGCTGCTGATAAAAATGGCTTTGTCTTAGGCGCAATTGTCACCCCTGGTAATGTTCATGATAGTACAATGTTGGAGCCCCTTCTTGAAAAAGTCATAGGAAACTCAGGGAAACCTGTTGCTGTTGCTGCTGACGCTGGATACAAAACACCTGCTATTGCTCAATACTTAATTGGAAATGAGATTCGTCCTGCTTTACCTTATACACGCCCTCGTACCAAAGAAGGTTATTTGAAAAAGACTGATTTTGTTTATGATGAACACTATGATTGCTACCTTTGTCCGGGAGGACAGGAGTTGAAATATAGCACGACAACGAAGGAAGGATACCGGCAGTATTTTTCAAATCCGGTTCAGTGTAAAGAATGCCCGTTTTTATCCCAATGTACGCAAAGTAAAAACCATCAAAAGCTAATTCAACGGCATGTTTGGGAAGCGTACCTTGAGGAAGCTGAACACCTTCGGCATACAGACGAAAATAAAATAATCTACGCACGACGCAAGGAAACGATTGAACGTGTATTTGCAGACGCGAAAGAGAAGCATGGGATGCGATGGACAACTTTAAGGGGACTTAAAAAATTGTCTATGCAGGCGATGCTTACTTTTGCTGCCATGAATTTAAAGAAGATGGCAAACTGGACTTGGGTTAATCCAACAATGGCATAAAAAACGACCCCGGAGGGGTCTTGTACAAAGAAAAATTGAGCAAAAAATACTTAAAAATGACAAAAGGCACCCGAATAGACTTATTCGGAATGCCTTTTGTCGACAATCTGAGAGCACTTCAAGTGCTCTTTTCAATTTGTTCGATTATTTTCCAAGCTGATGTTGTTATTACATAAATGCTTTCTTTATTCTCATGTTGATGAGCATCACCTAAAGGAATGATATCTAACTTCACTTTTGCGCTCCTATTGTCCTTATAGGTTAGTGTAACAGATAGCTTATTCCTCACACCGGAAGTGAATGCCCCTTTTTCTATTTTGTACTGTACATCTTTGATTTGGCCTTCACGAGAAATCCGGTTCATAATTTCTTTTGCTACCTTAGTTTTATCCTCAACCTTACTTTGATACATATCCTTTGAGACTGTTTCTGGATTGAAACTAGAAAGGAAAATATCTATATCTTTCGCAAGAAGACCGGCAATGAAATACTTTAAAACATCAAGTTTAGGATCTTCATTTTTCTTATGTTCTTCTGGGGGATGTAAAAAGCCAATATCTGTATCCTCTCCATTTTCCCCCATCCATTTTGAGGTTTTATCTGCATACTCTTTTGTCTTTTTTACTTCATTAAGAACGTCTTTTTTAGTTGCCTCTAATGCTAGTTCATTTTTTCCGAATAATTCTGGACCTAAAATTATATAGGTTACCAAGGATACAAATATTATACCTGGACCGATTATAATTAGTTTTTTGTTCATTACATCTATGCTCCCTGTTCTTCCGCTTCTAATTGCTCTCTAAGAATTTTCCATTGGTTTGATAATTCTGCCTGTTTTATCTTTATATCCATGTATTCAGTACGTAGATAATCCTTATCAATTTCTGTATCTTCTCTATTGGCCATATCAATAGCGTGTAAAAGTAATTGGTGTGAACGATTTACCATAGCAATTAAGTTTTGATTAGCTTCGAATAATTCTGGTTTTACGTCGTCAGCTTCAACATCAGAAACTAATTTACTTGATTTTTCTATTGTACCTTTAATTGCAGTCTTAAATTGTTCCCTGCTGTAATCCTCGGTGTAAAGGCCATCAACCGCATCATTATAGATTTTTAGAATAGAAGTCATTTGCCCGATATACCCTTGAAGAGATTTTTCATAAACATCTAAATAAGATTTATTTTCCGCGGTTATTTTAAGTTTACCTGCAGCTGTTTTTTCTTTAGAGGAACATCCAGTTATAACAAGGGCAAAAACAAGAAGCAAGGTTAAGAAAATATACTTTTTCATAAAGTACCTCCACAATTAAAAGGGGGTTCCCCCCCTCTATAATGTTATTAAAATTGTACTAGTAAAGCGGGATTTATGGCTCCACTTTTGGCAGAATTCCATGCTGGGGAATGGATCTCGAAATGCAAGTGTACTCCTGTAGAATCACCTGTCGAGCCCATATAGCCTAAGAACTGACCTTGTTTAACCGTTGCACCTTCTGAAACAGCCCTCATTGTCATGTGAGCATAAACTGTTTCATAATCTTTTCCGCCGATTTTATGCTTAATATAAACCACATTTCCATAACTGCTAGATAAATATGAACGATGAACAACTCCGTCAGCGGCAGCAACAATTGGAACTTGTGATTTTCCGCCTGAAGCAATATCCAAGCCCCAATGCATTGTGCCCCACCTAGCACCAAAAGGAGAAGATAGCGGCCCTAGGGCTGGTCTCATAAAGCTTCCTGGTTTAGAATCCGGAATTTCTCCACCGCCACCTTCATAGACAGCGGCATTTTTAAATTTTTCAGCGTTGGATAAAACCTTATTTACATACCATTCAGCATGGTTATAGTGCCATATAGCCCCTCTTGAATCGATTGCATAATTATTACTAGCCAAATAGTATGCTGCGGAGTGTACAGCATCTGCTACATTAAAAGGGTCTGCTTTTCCGTCCCCGTCTCCGTCCCTTCCGTACCCACCCCCAGCTGCAATTACAGGAATGCTTGTTATATCGGTACTCGAAGAAACTAATCCCCCGCCGATATTATATTTCCAGCCGGCCCAAGTGGCAGGCATAAACTGCATATGGCCGATTGCTCCAGCGGAAGATATCATTGTTGGGTGAGTTGAAAATCCGGTCTCTACAAAATGTATAGCCGCTAAAACATACCAATCAACACCATATTTCTTTTCAGCGGAACGATAAAATGGCATAAACTGCGGAGGGACACCCGCACCAGGAATGATATTTCCATCAAAATATCCCCCGCCATTTATCATTCCGCCACCACCCATTGTTTGTAGCCATTCGGTATAGGCAATAGTACCTCCCATGAAAAGATAGTTTGCCTCTATTAGTTTCTTATCACTTAATCCTAGTGAATAAGAATTCAAGATACTATCAAATTTGGAATAATCAGAGTTTGTAGTTTTCTGAGATGTATAGTATTGATTACGAGTTTTAGTAATGGTCTTGACTTCTATTTTCTTATCTTCCATAACAGTAATGATTTCTTTTTTTGGGACTGTAGATGTTTCAGTCACTGTTTTACAGACTCTCTTATAGGTAGGTACTCCGGGAATGATAATGTATTTATCATCCCCAATTATGACTATTTTATCCTCACCCGGAACAAGGACCTGTTCACAAACTACCTTTGAAGTTTTAACTTCTTCCTCTGTTACTACTACCTTTTGAACGGGAACTTGTATCACCTTATAAGTGATTTCAGTTGTAGTTTTCCAATCAGAAACATGAGGTGTGTATTTAAATGTTGTTGAACCATTCCAATATTCAACAAAATCAAGTTTCGTTACCATGTTTTTCGTATGAACAACATCACCAGTCTTACAGTTTCCATCCTCACATACAGTTACTTGTTTTTCCTTCCACTCATCATATTGTCCATAGTCAAATGTAGGAGCAAGAGCGGAAGCCATTTTATCGATTATGCCTCTAATATCCTCATTTTTTGAGAAGGCTTCTAATTGTATAGTTGCCGCAATTAATTTCTCGGGTACACGATAAGGCCTCTCTATGTCACTTTTCATATTTACTGTACTGTTGGCCTGTTGAACAATGTAGTCGTGAATTTTCTTATCTTCCCCTTTCAGTCCTTCTCCTGTTCCAAAAAGGAATGCCCAAGCCAAAGATATAATCACGAGAGAAATTACTACAGCCAGACCAATTCCTATGACAGGAAGTCCTACAGTGCCAACAAGCCATGCTAATAGTTTTGTTAAAGCAATCACGAATTTTTTTGCAAGGACTTTGGCAATTTTAACAGCAACTTTTGCTCCTTTTTTAGCCAGCTTTTTAGCAACTTTTCTTCCTTGTTTTTTTGCCTGACCTTCAGCAAATCGTCTTAGAGCAGATCTATCTTTTTCTTGATTCTGTTGGAGAGGTAACATATATCATCGCCCCAAAGATTCTGTGAGAGTTTTATTTCGCATTTGCTCGTTTTGTCTTCTGAGTAAGTTACGTTTGTTTGGAGCAGCTTTCGGAACTAAGTCTTTAGGCTGTATGGAACTTGTATATTCATCAGTAGGAGAAACGATCAATTGACGGTTTCTAACTTCACAGTTTCTAATAATCTCAGTTTCCTCATTTAGTCTTGCATCTCCTGCCCCATATGGAGATATACGGTACTGTTTTCCTTCTTTCGAACCAACTAGGTAACTTCTATTCCGATCTACAACCATTTGAATATCAGACATTTCTTTCATTGCATCATTTAGGTAATACTGTCCGCTATCTACTAATTGGTTATAGCTTTGTACCTCTTTTACGACTCTAGGATTCTTTGATGAATTGCGATTGGCTATAATCTTATTAGGATTTACATTGATCGTTTTAGTAGACTGAATTTTTCCTCCACCACTGTCCTCTGAATAAACATTGGAAGTCGGGGCAAACTGACCATCTTGAATCGTAAAATCCTGATAAATTGTCTCACCTTTCTTTAGTGACGGATCTCCAGAAGCAATACGAGAAACGGTTTGAACCTGACCGGATTTATCCCTAACTTGAATTATTGTTCGACCAGCTGTTGTTGCCATTCGGATAGCACCTGCAGAGATTGCTGTTTGACCGTTTGGCAATTGAACAGTTTCAACCATTTGCTGAATTTCAGAAATCTCCGCAACCTGATTGTTAACTGCATTGTTATATGGATTAAATCCTTTCAAACCCAATGTCTTGGTATTTTGCGGACCTCCTGAAGCGTAGGTTGCCCCCGCCTTATACCCTCTGACACCACCAATAATTCCAGTAGTGTAAGCAACAGCATTTTTAAATCCTACTTGTTTGCCTACAACATTATCAGCAACATGGCCTTTGAATTCAGACCATCCAAATTTTGCACCTTGACCTGCTGATTCTGCAAGAGCTGTAACTGGATTTTGCATTGGGTCTTTATTAGCCCAAGCATGTTTTGTTCCTACGACAAATGATTTAGCTCCATGTCCTAATTTAGTGTCGCCAAGGAAACTGCTTACTTCTTTTATTCCAGACGTTGCGATACTTGCAGATGCAACACCACTAACAACTGCTCCGGCCCCTCTAACCACAGAATTTCCAATAATGGCATGATCCAAAGGAATATGCTTAGGAATTCCCCCATTAGATGGAGAACTGGATAATTTACTTAGATTTTGCCTAAACAAGGCAGGAGCTTTTGTTTGTTCCCATTCCTGGAGAGCTTCCTTGTTTGTTAAGCTTCCATTTGTGATTCTATCCTGTATAAAAGCCTCTTTCGCTTCATTAGTTTTTAGGGCAGCGAGTTGATTTGTTAAAACATCTGTATTAACTGACTTTGATGAATAGAGGGATGCATTTTTGACAGCACTTGTTGCCCCTTTAACTGCAAGCTGACCTTCTCTACCTCCCATCCCCAATACAGAGCCTATTTGGTTTCCGACCTCTTTAGCAAAATCCTCTTTGTTAACAAAAGCATTTGAAGGAGTATTAAAACCTAATTTTGACACGGCATTATTCGCAATATTACTTATAGAATCCCTTTTATTAGAGACAGCTTGTTGCCAAGCGGCTTTTTTATTCTGATTGTGTTTTAGAATATCCCCCTCGGTTGCATTAGCAGGAAGTGGATAATTTGCATCATAATCACCCATAAAGGTGTTTTTATTTTTACTCGCCCAATCATTAGTAAGGTTTTTAACAGTAGCATTAACTAATTCGGTAGGTTTTGCTTGTTTCCCGCTGGCATTTGTTGCCCCTTTAACAGCAAGCAGACCTTCTTGACTTCCAATACCTAATACAGAACCTACTTGGTTTCCAATCTCTTTAGCAAAATCCTCTTTGTTAACAAGAGAATTTACAGGAGAAGTGCCAAAGCCAAGTTTTGACGCGGCATTATTAGCAATATTGCTAATAGAATCCCTTTTATTAGAGACAGCTTGTTGCCATGCAACGGTTTTATTCTGATTGTGTTTTAAAATATCCCCCTCGGTTGCATTAGCAGGAAGTGGATAATTTGCATCATAATCACGCATAAAGGCGTTTTTATTTTTACTCGCCCAATCATTAGTAAGATTTTTAACAGTAGCATTAACTAATTCGGTAGGTTTTGCTAGTTTCCCGCTGGCATTTGTGGCCCCTTTAACAGCAAGTAGACCTTCTTGACTTCCAATACCTAATACAGAACCTACTTGGTTTCCAATCTCTTTAGCAAAATCCTCTTTGTTAACAAGAGAATGTACAGGAGAAGTGCCAAAGCCAAGTTTTGACGCGGCATTATTAGCAATATTGCTAATAGAATCCTTTTTATTAGAGACAGCTTGTTGCCAAGCGGCTTTTTTATTCTGATTGTGTTTTAAAATATCCCCCTCGGTTGCATTAGCAGGAAGTGGATAATTTGCATCATAATCACGCATAAAGGCGTCTTTATTTTTACTCGCCCAATCATTAGTAAGATTTTTAACAGTAGCATCAACTAACTCGGAAGACTTTGCTTGTTGTCCACTAGAAGTTTTAATTTTGCTTACATGCTTTTTTGCGTCCTGTAAAAATTCACTATTTTTTGAAGCTACTTCTTTATCCCACATTTGATTTCTAGCTGCATCAGTAATATCAGGGAAACGCTCTTTAATATCCTTCATGAAAGATTCTTTATTGGCACTAGCCCATTTCGTAGTTTCTTCATCTGCCAATGTATTTGCTAGTTTTTCGTCAGCTAAAGATTCAGCGTTCTTTACACCTTTAAATTTATTCCATCCTGCAATTGCACCTGCTTTGACTCTGTTACCGACTATTTCAGCACCGGCCATTCCAGTTCTACCCGCAACTCCGCCAACTACTCCACCAGTAGAAAAACCAATTGTTGAGCCTGTAATAGAGCCCATTGGACCCATTGGAGAACCGGCAATCGCACCAGCGGCACCAAAAACAGCTTTACCACCTTTAGAAAGGATTTCACCAGCTTTTAGCATTCGTTCAGCGCGGGAAGTAGAACCAATATCCGTTCCAGCACCGGCCAGTAATCCCTTGGAATCTTCAGCATCTACTCCACCTTTCCTACCTATTCCCTTTTCGATAGCTTGTCCAGCGGCCCCTCTCAACGATTGAGCCACAGTTTGACCATTTAAAGCACCTTTAACAGAACCAATAACACCCATTAAAGCAGAACCGCCGAACATTGCAGCAGTCTTAGATAATCTGTCATTCATTTGCCCACCTAATCCTAAAAGCCCCCTAATAGATTCGGAGAGTGGAATGAAAATTATGTATAAAAGAACACTTCCAAGTCCAAAGTCTGCGCCAGCAACGGAAGAAACTACCCAATATAAAGCTGCATGAACCGATTGGACAAAAACGGTACCAGCATATTCTTTAAATAGTCCTCCTGTGATTGCTTTTGTTTGAGGGATTAGATACAAAGCTACAGCGAGAGGACTCATAATGGTTAAAAGCATGAGAGTTAAAGTTCGCATCATATAATAGAAGTTCGCCCAAATCCATAACCCGAGCAAAACTAAACCTATTACTAATGCACCAAGAGGGCCCTTCTCTGTAAATGCGCCCATTTTATCGAATACGTCACCGTCCATGGTTGTTTTAGCTGCGTCAAATGTAGTAACAAACATGGAGTTTACTGTAAACATAAATTCGAATATAGTACTTAAGTTAAAAAACAAAAGGGCTACAATAACAAAGTCTTTAAAATACTCCAAGGAATATGTCCTGTTTGAAGGGTTAATTCCTGAAGAAGCGATCCTCATTCCCGCTAATATAATGGAAATGAGAATAATACCGACTGATAAGGATTGCATAACTGCCATTCCTTGTGCGACAACGCCAAATTGTTTTTCGTCAAAGATACCGTAGTATAAATCTCTCTTATCACTTCCGTAAATTAAGGTATGAAGTGTATCGAGGTCTCCGCGAAATGGACCGACAAACCAACCTAAGAACTTTTCGATCAAGTCTTCAAAAAGTTCCAATATTTTATCCTTCAAAAATTGTCACCTCCTTGCTTTTTTCTATTTATCTTTTTTGCATAAGTTGTTTGCGTTCATTTTGTTCTTCATATACAGCCTGGTTAGATTCAATAAAGAATAATTCTTCTTCACTCGGGTTTGTTTGTAACCAAACTGAACTCTTACCCATCCGCAAAATTCCTTCGCCTTTATCAGGGTTTCCAAAGAGAATATTTATTTCGCCTGCGCTCAAGTCAAAATTCTCCTGGATTGCCTTGAGGTCAATTTTGTTTTGCTGCAGGAATAGATAAGCGTGAGTATTTTGTAAGATACCGCGAGCTTTATTATTGGTTACAAATCTAACAAAGTCCTGACTTGCCAAGCGTAAACCGGCATTCCTTTTTCGTGCTCTTCTTGCCATTTTTTCTAGGAAGCTTACAGTTTGATCTGAATCTATTAAAGTGTAAGCTTCATCTGCATAAACAAATTTCTTTTTAGTGGCGTTGTCCAAGTTTTTAACAAAGTGCTCCCAGAGGTAATTAAGAATTACATGGTATGCAATTGGACGTAAGAAACCTTCTTCCATTTTGCTAATATTAAAATTTACCAATCTTGCATTATGAAGGGATTGTGTGACTCCCTTACCAAGATTCGTTTGTCCATCAAAGATTGGTTTGGAACCATCTTTTAAAAAAGGGCGAATAGCTGCAATTAACCTTAAAGCTTTTTGTTCCTTACCGTACTTTTCTACTAAAAACTCATAGACATCCGAAATTGTTGGTTCAGGCTTTCTAACCCTGGATTGAATTAGTTGATTATCAATTTGAACAACTTCATTGCTGAATAAGGAGTCGGGATGCGAAGTTAATTTGAGCTTTTCCTTAAAGATGAATTGGATAGCATCCTCTAGATAATTCCTTTCAAAAACGTCTAAGCCGCGATCCTCAGAATTTTTACCTCGGCAGATGATATCGAAGAAATCTAAAATGTCATTCATCTTCTCTCGTAATGGAACAAAGCGAATGAATTTTTTTCCTTCCTTATTAACAATCTCCCTTTCATCTGAATCTTCTAGTTGATCTAATTCTTCATCCTGCTCATCTAATGGAATGTCAGTGAAATTAATAGCAAGAGGGTTAATGCAAATGTCCTCTTCTTCACTAATATTTAAGTTAATTCCGCCAAGACGTTTGGTGATCCGTACGAACTCCCCCTCGGGGTCAATTAATCGATTGTAAATGTTTGCCCCTGTTAATTCACGAGCAATCAAAAGTTTCAGGGTTACGGACTTCCCACTACCTGATATACCGACTACAAACATGTTATAATTTTGCGGGCGGTAATCCTCATTTCCAAAACTGTTGATAAATTCCAATTGTCCAGTAATCTTATTAATGCCAAGAGGTACGCCGCCAATGTATTTCCCACTACCGCTGATAAAGGGAGAGAATGTTGAAAGAGCTCGGCGGTCAATATTTCTTAAGGAATCAGTAATTTCATTTTTTCCAAATGGAAGGACACTCTTAAATCCTTTTTTAACCCTTCCCCAAGTCGAAACTAGAGAGAAAAAGGAGCTGCTCATTTCATCTTCTAGTTGCTCACTGTACCGATTCAGCTCTTTTTCACTTTGACCATAAAGCGTAGCAAGGGTGCTGACATTGTACATATCATTTTCACTGAATTGAATTTCTGCCATTAGTTGATCAGTGTCACGCATTTTAGATTCCAAATCATTTATTTGGTCAATGTTTCCTCTTTTAACCTGGAAGGATAAGTTGGACTGGAGCATAGTAATCTGTCTTTGTAGAGTACGGATAGCATTGGACTTTCCAACCTTATGTACATCTATCAGAACATCTATTTCACCGCTTGAAGTTAAATTATATAGCCAGTTAGTTTGCATTTTTCTGGGATAGCCGTCGCGAGGAATATAAACCGGACGGAAATATGTTTTAGTTCCGAGAGATTGTTTTATTATTCCAAAATCCTCACTATTAATCTTTAAACCTTCTGGAGCGATTATGTCCCACATCCTTGGTTTTGTATCAAGTTGATAATCTGTTTCTTGGATAGGTGCATTCTTTTTGTTCTTTTTAGAGTGTTCCTTCTTAACTTGCTCTTTCTTCGATTCTTTCTTGAGACTCTTCATGTTCCTCAATTGCCTCCTTTACAGCTTCTATATGGTCATCTGATTGGTCCGCTGTTACATATAAAGCATTCTTTTCTTGTTCAATGATGTCTTTAAATCGGTGTTTAACTGCCTTCCGGCGATTAAATGTGTGGTACATCAATTCGTATATTCCTTCGGTAGGTAGTAGGGATACATTTATTTCGGCTTTCCTTAATTGAGATTTTGCAGCGTTCATTCTTCTCATTAATTCAGCAAATGCTTTTTCAATTACCTTTTCTTCTAATTCCTCGGAGGAGTCTGCAGTAAGTTCATGTGCATTTATTTTATGAGTAAACACCAGGTATCTTTTTGTTTCATATCTAGGTGCTTGTGTTTGCCAGTTTACAAGATCCTCAATCATCGACTCACCGAAACTTAAAGCTGCTTCATTAAGGTCCTCTGAATCCTTCATGCTTTCTTTCATTTCTTGAATTGGTTCCGAAATATCGATAAAACGGTTTTGTAGATAAAATTGAACCGGATAATTTAGAGCTGCAAGCCAGCTTTCAAAAACTGTATCAATCGCTTCTTGTTCATCCTGACTTTTTAGGAAGTAGTTAACTGATTCAACGTCAGCAATTAAGGTAAAGGAATTATCGTTAAAACGAATCATATGGTGAGAAATGTCTTTCATATTCTCAAAAAGTTCCTCGAAAAGCTTAGGCTCTTCATCCATTTGGACTTCATGTTTTTTCTTTGTTCCCCTCTTCTTCGCTACTGGAGCATATTCAGTAGCCGTCTTTTCCTTCCAAGGTAATATTGGCTCTTTTAACATCAATCTATAAAAAACCCACATAACGAGGGCGAACGTGCCCATTATAAGGAGATCTTTCATTTTATTTATTCACCATCCAGTCTTTAGGTTTGCTTCCCTTTCGCCAAATGCCGATTTGTTTTTTATATCCCAACTTAATCAAAAAGAAGTGATCATAATTAAGATGAAGTTTGTTTTTTTTCCAAAAGCCAAATATCAAAACTACGAATAAAATAGGTAAAACTACAATAATACTTGCGATTGCGCCAACTATGAAATTAGGAAATAGATTGAAAACAACCGGGACCATAGCGTACAGGATTGACCCGCCAGCAATGATGTATATAAGCTGCCTTCTGGAAATAAACCCTAAGATTGTTTTTTGCTCTGATGCCATATCAATAGGAACTGTTTCTTTCCTCAAAAAATACACCTTCTTTATAAATGCACCCCTCTAACAAAGATTTAGAGGGGCTGCATTTTTATAGTATTTGAGCTGATTAAGCACCAAACCCTGCAAACCAACCTGCGATAGTCTGAGCCTTAACGATAATGAATACTCCAACACCCGCCATAAGGATTCCAATAAAACCTTGTGTACGAGCTTGCGGGTTACCGCCTTGTGCCGCTGAAAGTTTCATACCAGCGAAGACTAGGCAAAGGAGAACCCAGAAACCTCCGACAGCTGTAACCATGTAAACGATATTAGCAAGATCGGCGTAAATTTTACTGTTCTTCAAATCACCTTGAGGAGTGATACCCGCTTTCTTCCATGCGGCAGCTGCTTCTTCAGGAGAAAATACAACTAGTGCCAAAGTGAAAACTGCGGTCATAACAAGAAAGGGAAGAATTTTTTTTACTGAGAACTTTTTCACGATACTCACCTCCTTTTGAGACAACAAAAAAGCCCCGAAGAAACTAGTAAGGAAATATACTCATAAGAGCATTACCTTATTAGTTCTTCGGGGCTGTCCCGTTGGCTATTCATATGTATGAGTTAATATTAATAGAATAGCCATTTATGGTCAAGCACCTTTTTGTAAGTATTTCTATTTTTTTCTAGAACCTCTTTTTCTGAATTAATACTAGGGCACCGGAATTTATTAAATTATTTCCATACTGCCACGATAGTTTAAGTACAACATTTCACTTCTTTCTTGTGGAAAAAGAAAAAAAAGCGACTTTCTTCTTGAAGTATCGCACCCGTTAGCTCAATAAGCATTCATACCAATTTATTGATTAGTGTCTTTTTCCAACAATTTAATAATCGTATTGTTTTGCTCAACTTGGGTGTCACTATTTCTTTTTATTTTATAAGTCCATACTAAAATAAAAACCACTGCCAAAGGCATTCCAATTGTAATTAGCAAAGACCCAAAACCCATAACACCAATCATAAAAATCCCCCTCCTGTTTTTCATAAATCATACCATTTATTACATTCCAGTCCCTTATATAGTATGAATTTTTCTTGAACTAATCTCCCTCAATAAAAGAAGCGAAAACGCCGAATTACTCATGTTTTCATAGAATTTCATAGTTATTTACCTATCGGTAAATCTCTTTATAGCTGGAGGATCTTCACTTGAAAGGATATATTTGGACACTGAGAGAAAAAAGAGCTATTACCCACTAACCAATTTCTTACAAAAATTGGTGGATGAGTAAAAATATGATCGCACTGGTGGATGTCCACATTACTCATGGAGGTCAACCCTCCCATGCCTCACAGAGTCTTCGCTCTCAAATTCCTTCGTCCAACCTTTCCATGAGGTGGATGTCAGCCATGCTGCCCCACAGGGTCCAAGCCCGTAATTTAGTTGCTTTGCCGACTAATCCGTGCTTCAAATGTCTCCAGATCTATAAAAACAAGAACTAATACTTCTCTAATCTAAACCAAATTTAAGCTGCCATTTCAGTCTTCTCTGTTACTGCCAAATGAGGGATGTCCTTTAACATCTTTTCTTCATTAAAATCAAATTGCTTTTTACCTATACTAAATAAAATTCGAATCAGTTTATTACATAAAGCGATTAGAGACTGCATCTTCTTTAATGGATTATCCGGACGTTGAGTATAGTAAGCATGCAATGCCTTAAATGCGGAATTCTTCGCGACGAGAATCATACAAACCCTGAATAAAAGCGCCCTCAGTTTCTTCCGTCCTCTTTTTGTGATGGTCGTTTTTCCTTTGTGCTTACCGGATGTATTTTCTTTTAAGCTTAAGCCGGCAAGCTTAATAATTTGCCGAGGATGAGTATAATCACTTAGATCACCCACTTCCGCAAAGAAGCCGGCAATTGTATCCCTGCCCACACCTTTTATAGCTAACATTTGTGGTACACCTGGTATTTCATCAAGCAGACCTTCTATTTTTGCATCCAATTCTTCGAATTTTAACTGGATTAATTCATATTTGGCCAGGATGGTCTCTAGCTCTAATTTAGCCATTTCGGAGCCTTGTCGAAGTCCGATGGACTTGCTGGCTGCCTGCTTTAACTCCCGAATCTTGCTTAATCCCACACTCCGAGTTACGGATTTTCTTAAATGGGAGAGCAGTTCATGTTCGGTGAAATTAACTATTTCATGTGGTAAGGCATAGAGCTTTAAGAATTGTAAAGCTGCCTTGCCCTCCCACTTTTTAAACACCTTCAGGAATTCTGGAAAGTATCGGTCAATCCAGTTGTGTACCTGGCCTTGGACCGTTTGAAGGTCTTCAGTTAAAAGATCGCGTATTTTCTTTGCCACACGGAGTTCTGCATAAACTCCTTGTGGTAACGTAGGTTCGGCGTATCTTCCGTCCTTGACCAGCTGGGCTATGACTTTGGCGTCTTTCACATCATTCTTGGTAGGTGAGTTATCATCCAACTCCTTGCTTTTCTTGACATGCAAGGGGTTTACAGCGACAAATTTAATCCCGTTTTCTTTTAAAATATGGGCCAGGTTAAACCAATAGTGGCCTGTTGGTTCCATGCCAACCATTACTTTATCCATACTCTGTTCTTTTTTAATTTCTGATATCCATTGAAGAAAATGCTCAAAACCTTCTTTTGTATTTTCAAATTGACAAGGAGCTCCAAACTCTATTCCTCTAAAATCCTGAGCACGTGCCACATGCTTGAATTTAGCAATATCGACTCCTATAATAAGTGTTTGAGAAGTTATTTGAGCAATCTTCTTATTCTGGTTATAATTCATTTTAAAGCCTCCTGGTATTTGAGATATTTGTCCTTTTTGCTGGCAAGCGTCAGGACTCTCTCATTCTATCAAGAGGTTATTTTTTTGTTCAAACTCCATTTTCTTTCATTACAGGAATGCTGCCCCGATAGTTTAAGTACAAAACTTCACAATCTTAGTTTTCTCCCGGGCTAATTGCTGAATAACACATAAATAAAACTGCCCCCTATTTAAAAAAATAGAGGACATCAGTAAATTACTTTTTTATCAGCTAAACAATTTTTAATCAAGTAAACGGTTTTCTTAAACAATAAAAATTTGTTGTTTGAAAAAAAAGTCGTTTACTATAACAAATGTAAAAGCTGACAACGATAATACCTAAGTTTTTAATTAATTAATAAAAGTTATTTACTCAATGTAATAATTGTAATAAAACAAACTGGGTACATTAAAAAAAGTCGTTTACTATATTTATAATTTTTTGCTATGTAATCAAAAAGACGCCTTCTTATTCAAGAAAAGTGCCCTTTTATGGAATAACAAAAATATAGCCTTTGTCCTAAAATCTCTTATTTTTTCTTCCACAAACGCATCCTTGATTGAATTACTTATATTTTTTGCCTCTCCACCTACAATCTATAAAGTTGTCTTTACCAACTTTGAATCCTCTATATTCAGCAATAGCTAAAAGGTATTCTTTTTTATTATCGAGTAAAGTTATCCCTTTAAGTTCAACAAATTCATAATCGTAATAATTGAATACATCATCGAATCTACTCATTTCACTAGGCAATAGTCTAACTATCCCGTCCTCTACATCCTTTATTTTAATTAACAATTTTTCATTACAAGTATCACAACGCCAAGTTTCTTCGTTCACCACAACTTTTATTAGCCTTGTTCCACATTATCGACAAAAGTATTCTTTATCGTTTCTTCCTACACCTAAATTGATTCCAGTAATAGCCACTTGTTTCCCTCACCCCATATACTACTTATTTCGACAAAAAAAGAAGGAATCCTTCAATAATTTCAACCCAGTCACTGCACATAATCTTCCTAATGTTCAATAAGAGAGATTCCTCTCTCTCATTGAATAAACCTGATCCGTCAGTTTAAGTGCAAACCTTCACAACTCTTCACCCATAACAATTTTCTTCAAATGTGTTATTCAAGAATATGGCCCGATTGCTGAATAACAAAGAATTATGTACAAAATAAAAATGCCCCCTATTTAAAAATAGAGGACATCAGTTAAGAACTTTTTTGTAAAGTAAAGAACATTTTCTTCAAGTAATCGACTTTTTTGATATAACACAAAATTTGTTGTTTGAAAAAAAAGTCGTTTACCACAACAAATGTAAAAGCCGACAACGATAATACCTAAGTTTTTAATTAAATAATATAAGTTGTTTACTCAATGTAATAATTGTAATAAAACAGACTGTGTGCATTATAAAAAAGTCGTTTACTCTGTTTCTAAATTTTAACTGATGTAATCAAAAAGACGCCTTCTTATTCAAGAAAAGCGCCCGTTTATGGAACTACCTTAGATGTGTGATTCCACTAAAGCTCACTCAGTTAATTTTAGTTCATATCCCCTTGGAAACTGGAGGTTTATCTAGTATTTTCCAATTGCATTAATCTACCCTTATAATAATCTTTCCGATGTTTTTATTGTTCTCCATATGTTCATGTGCTTGTTGGATTTGATTAAGAGGAAAAACTTGATCGACAATCGGATGAAGCTTGTTATTGGCAAAAAAGTCTAGGATTTTAGTGGAAAATTCAGTTGTTAGTTCTGCCTTATATTCATCGCTTCTTGGTGTGAGCAAAGTGCCAGTTAGTTGAATGCGTTTTAAAAATAAATCCATTAAATTAACGTTTTCTATAATTGCCCCTCCCAAAATTCCAATTAGCACCCAACGTCCATCAACTTTGATGCTTGCGATATTTTTATTCCAATAGGATGCACCAACGAAATCAAGAATCAAGTCAACCCCTTGATTGTTGGTAATTTTCATGATTTCCTCATCAAAGTTTTGTTCTTTATAGTTTATACAAACATCTGCGCCTAATGATTTACAAAAATCAAGCTTTTCCTTCGATCCAGCCGTTACTATGACATTTGCCTTAGCGATTTGTTTCGCAAGTTGAATCGCTGCTGTTCCAACACCACTTCCACCAGCATGGATTAACACGTTTTCACCAGCACGCAATTGCCCTATCCAAAATAATGTTTGATAGGCTGTTAAAAATACTTCAGGAATAGCTGCGGCTTCTTCAAATGAAAGATGTTCTGGGATCACTATCGCTCTGTTAGCTGGCATTACAACATATTCGGCATAACCGCCACCATTGACAAGTCCCATAACTTTCGTACCGACTTCGAATTTTGCCCCCTTCCCTACTTTTTCGATAATTCCAGCAACTTCTACACCTAAAATTGTATTGTCCATATAACCTAAGCTGCTTTCTCGATTAACAATATCCGTTCGATTAACAGCTGCTGCTTTTACTTTTATTAATAATTCTCCATCTTTTGGCTCCGGTTTAACCTGTTCTGTTACTTGTAATTGATCAGCGCCACCAGGTTGCTTTACAGTGATTGCTTTCATGTTCGAACCTCCTATAATATCTACTTGATTGTATATTAAGTTTTAAAAAGCATTTAAGTAAAGAAAAAAGCTTATCAGTGTTTAGTACCTTATTTATCCTTTGTTTTTTATATTATTTAATACTCAAAAATAACTCTCTTAATTTCTTCATAAGCCGTCTCTTTTTATTCAACAATCTGGCCTGATTGCTGAATAACACCCGGAATAATGTATAAAATAAAAATGCCCTCTATTTAAAATTTAAAATAGAGGACATCAGTAAAGAACTTTTTTGTAAAGTAAAGAACATTTTTTTTAAGTAAACGACTTTTTTTTGATATTACAAAATTATTTAGAATAAAGGCTTTATATGGGGGATTTTATTTTCAAGAAAAAGATTATCTATCCCCTTACCTTCATTTTCATTCCACAGAACTAAATTTGCGCTAAACCCCTGTTGTTTTAATTCTTTAGCACAATCCAACAAATGCTTTTTAACTTGTGGGTTGGAAACTGCATCTGCATCAAAGCAAATGTTGACTTTCTCAACTCCCATTTCTTTCATGATTGGGATTGATAAGCGCCATGCTCCAACACCTGGAAGGGCCAAGAACGTTGAACCAATGTCTTCAATTTCTAGAGGGTCATAAAGCCTTTCAATCGAGTCAGCAGCAATGTCACACTTTAAAGGGCCTTCAGATAACCAAACGGTACGTGCTTTGTGAATACTGCCTGTTTTCCAATCCTTTAGTGTTGAAGTTGGAACCGCTATATGGATTGGTGCTGGATCACCTGAGCCTGTTCCTTGTGGCTTATTAGCTGAGCTTAACCAGTAATAGCGGTTCCCTTTAACAACACGAATCCAGCCTTTTATATCTCCTTCATGCGTAATTGTTTTCCATGTTTTACTTAACTCGATTGACTGCTCAAGAATAATTTCACCATCAAATGTAACTTGTACTAGGTTCGGTTGTTCTTTAAGCCAAGCTTTTAAACCAGGACGATTAATCTTCACTTCAACTACATTTGGAGGGTTATCAATCCTATATTGGAACCCAACAATTTCGTTATAGTGATTTCTGAAAGGAATTAATATCCCTTTTGTCCCAGCAATCATCCAGTATTTATTGTCCTTTAGATAAAAGCCTGGAATTCCGGTGAAATCTTCAATACCTAAATCACCCTCTATCATTCTTACAACTTCCCATGGCTTATCAGGAAAACTTTTATACTCTCTAATCATGACTTGTTGATCAGATAGTTGTCTCTCCTTTGAAATCAAATGACAATAATGGTCCTCATCTAACTCAAGATAATTAATTAAAGAGGTAAAAACATTATTTAAGGATGAATTATTTTGTTTTGGATTCCCCTGATATAATGCCTCAACCTCGTTTTTATCAATCTTTTTCCTCTTATTTTCTTTAAGGAAGTGTAAATAGCTTGGCAAGGCTGAGTTTTTGGAAAAAAATTTATCACTTTGAACCCTGATACACGCGACTACTGAACCATCTACATGAGTCATACAACCGCCTGTACTGCCGCATATTACACAAGGTGTTCTATAAAATTCATACCAGTCCTTAATTCGTGTTTGCCTCATTAGCTTCATTCATTCATCAGCCCTTCTTTAAATCTTTTAATCTCTTAAAATTTAATTATTTCAGACTTAATCGGGTCATGTGGTCATGTTTACTAACCGTAACTTCACGCAATTCATTAGCTCGCAGTACATCATCATTGATAACCGCATATACCGATGCTTTATATGTTTCGTATAATCCTTTTAAAGTTTTTTATTGCACCTGCTATGTTCATTGGGAATTTCCTCTCTACTTTAATTTTTTTATACGCACTCATTAAATCTTAGATGGTCAATAGGCGGCATAACTGTAACTACTTTATAAGCTATTGGAGTTAATTTAGCGATAATAACGACAATCGGATTGTCGTCAATATCTCTTCCGGCTATTGCTACTTTTTTTGCCCCTTGTCGCTCAATGATCTCCCCATTGAAAATGGCTGCAACAATGTCTCCTTTAAAATACCCTCTTTCAGCTAACCGCTTTTTTGTGTGATCTCCAATGATGATTTTTCCTTGACCAGTCATTAGAACCTTCTTAATGTCCTTTAATTGCATGTTTTCACCTCCATTAGTTAAATGAAAAAAGCGGCCAATGGATAGGTAGCAGAGCACAATTAAGAAACTCTGACTGCCGATCACAAAGACCGCTTATTTGATAGAATCCCAGCTTATCTTGAAACAGATAGCAATAAAAACAAAAAAATATTAAATAGATTACTATCATAATAGCACTTTAGATTTACCCTAATCAACCTAGTGTAGTAACAAGTTTTTAATTTGAGCCATAAGTTTAGGCTTTTCCTTTTTAACCTTGTCTACCCCCAGTAAATATTGTGCTATTTTTCGATAGTTAGGTTCTAATGAGCGGCGGTACAATTCAATAGGTGGTTTTATTTCATAATTATTTGACTGGTAGATTTCAAAATGGTTAGGAAGAGCGGCTATTAGCGGAAGTTCAAGCAATTCAGCTATCTCATTTATACGACTCTTATTAGCTATGGCTCTATTAAAAATGATCTTCCCAGGGAATTTGTATTCGTTGATGATTTTATGTATCTCTTTTTTCCACTCATGGGCCTGATGAAAGTTATCATCAATTAAGATCCAAAATTCATCTAAGTGGGACAAGGTATTTAAACTGTGTTCATTCATATTTCCACTTGGAAAATCAATAAAGACCAATTTGTATTGTTTAGCGGTATTTAAGAGCTCAGATAGCACTTCTTCATTCCATTTGAATTTTGAATCCCCTAATGGAAACCAATTAACGCCTTTATAAAGCCAATTCACTTCTTCTGCTTCCAAATCATCCGAGAAATAATTTTCAATAAAGGAGGACCATTTAACCGGCTTTGATTGAAATCTTGTAAGCATACTATTGATAATCTGTTTTTCATTAGGCAGTTCCACTACAGCAATTTCGATATCGAACTCACTCATATAAATTGCGAAATTTACTATAAAAGTAGATATTCCGGTGGAAACAGGCGACCAAACACCAATGGTTTTGTGAGTACTAGGCACAGCAGCTTTCCTAAGAGATAGAAGTTTTTCATATCTTGGAACTGGCTTAACCTCAACATCTTTAGAAGGGTAATTTTCCAAAATAACAGGTTTGCTTTCGTTTGCCTCAACTTGCTTTTCTACAGGGTTTTGTTTTTGCACCGGATTAGGCTCTTTTTGTTCTGGAAATTTTTTTTTTGAATGCACCGGTTCTTGTTTTTCTTCGGACTTAGTTTCTTTTGAATCATTCTCTTTTTTTGTCTCTTCTTTGGTAGCCTTTAGAGGCTGCTGAATGATTTCATTCTCTAAAGGCTTTGTAATGATATGACTATTAACTGTATCTAAGTTTTTATATATGTGGATTCTGTCCGTTTTCTTTGAGAGCAATTCCCCTGTAGGATCGAATATAATTATTTGGCCACTAAATGATTGATTACTAAGTACCTGCGAATCTATAAAAACATTAGAGGTAATTAACAATTGGAAAGGAGAATTTAAACTTTCAATTACTTGCTCTTTTGTTTCCAGGAGAGTGATTTCGCTTTTCGGAAACTTCTGTTTAAGCAAGTTCATTATGGTTTCATGCTTCGATATGGCTAAAAATATCTTGTTCATTAAATTCTTGCTCCCTCTTCAAGTAATTGTTTATCCTTGCTTTTAAATGAGGGCTAAAAGCAAGTTCTCCCCTTTCTACTTGTCCCAGATAACTTGAACTTATCCCCAAGTTCATAGCAAATTGGAGCTGGCTTAAATTTAGCCTTTTTCTTAGAATCACAAGACGTTCTGAATCATCTGCAATCTCAATATCATTGAAATTAACCACTACAATCCCCTTTCAGTAATAACAAAAAAACCGCTAAACGGCCCTCTATTTAAGAGAGCTATTTAGCGGTTGTCGCTTTGCTTTAAATTAAATTTGAACTGAATGAATTTATTATATCACATAGAAAGGTATCAATTAACCTCATTTGAAAACTTTTGTTTTTCATTATTATCTTACAACTTTTAATACGGTAAAGGCAGAAAAATTCCCCTTCTTTTTCAAAAAATATCTTAGAATCTATTCGTCTAGTTTTTTAAAAATAAAAGAAATTGTTGTCTATCTATAGCTTAAACGGTATAATTTGGCTATAACATTTTTCTTTTTTATTTTATTGCAATCCCTATGGATTAGCGGGAACCTATTAAACGTACAACCTTTGAGGTTGATGGAAGAGTAAAATAAACATACTTGTGTTTATTTCAACTCACTATCAAATTCTCAAAGGTTTATTTGCGTTTATAGGGCAAAAAATGAGTGGAATGTTAAAAAACTTTAAGGGGCTGTTGTAAATGAAAAAAGATTGTACCGCGGAAGAAGTTATGGCTGCTCTACAGGCACCATTTTCAACTTCTGACATCGAATGGCGGGTAAGTCATAGCGGAGTATCAAATGGCAAACCTTGGGCTATGGTTCTTGCTTATGTCACCAATCGAGCAATTCAATCCCGTTTGGATGAAGTTTTTGGACCCGCTGGGTGGAAGAATAAGTATGAGGATTTTAAGGAAGGAATCATTTGTACGATCTCCTGTTTGGTTGAAGGCCAATGGATTGAAAAATCTGATGGTGCTGAACAAACGGATATTGAATCACTGAAAGGCGGTCTTTCAAACGCAATGAAGCGTGCAGCCGTACAGTGGGGAATTGGTAGATACCTGTATAAGATCGATTCTATGTTTGTTGAAGTTTTTAAAGACAAGCGACAAGGTTCTATTAGGATTTACGACAAAAAGAATAAAGTTGAAGGTTATTGGTTTCCGCCAAAACTACCAGATTGGGCATTGCCGGTTAATGAACAAGGAAAAGGATCTAATCCTCGAACTTTTTCTCAAAAGCCAGCTACTAACCAAGGTAACAATAATAAAGGCGGTAATAATAAACCAAAACAGCAGAATCAGCAACCTGGACAAAACAAATCCAAGGAAGGATTTGACCGTTCAGCAGCAACAAAAATCATTAAGGAGTTTTTAGAAAAAACTGGGTTGAAGGAACAGCAAAAGTTCATTATTCCGCTGTTTAAGAAAATCAATCCCAGTTTAAAACAAAACAATCTTTTAGCTGTATTTGAACAGGGGACAGAGGAAGAATTGAAAATGTATTACAATACCCTCAAACCTGTCAATGACTTGGTGATGGTGACTAACCATTATAAGATTTCAATGAAGGATAGTCTTGATTATGTTCAAATCCTTCTTCCTGCAGTTAAGATTGAGAGCTTGTTTTCCTGCTTTTTGAACTTAACACATAACCATGTTAAAGAAATCAGCGAGTTCATTCGGGATGACTTAAAAAATGGAACACTTAAACAAATCGCGTAATTAGCGGAGGAAAAGCACAAAGGAGAACATCTCTTTTGTGTTTTTTTATTAAACACAAATACTAATTGGAGGAATCAATTATGCATTTAAAAATTAACAGCCAAACATTAGCTGATGCTCTGAAAAAAGTTGAGAAAGTAGTGAATGTGAAACACCAAATTCCTATTTTGCATGGGATTTACATGGAAGCTACTGAACAGGAGTTAATCCTAATTGCTTCTGACAGCACAGAGTCTTTCCGCTACCATGTTCCAGTTGATGGAGAAAATCTTGAAGTAATTGAACTTGGTAAGATAGTTTTGCCTAAACAGGTATCGGAAATCTCCAAGAAAATGAAAAAGGATATTGATATGAAACTGGACGGATTCAAGCTTTCTCTTAAATCAGGAAAAACAGAATTCGACCTGAATACATTCGAGCCGGAGGAATTTCCAAAACTTCCCGCTTTCGATATTGAAAAGCCGACTGTAACCCTAAAAGGGACTGATTTCAATGATTTTATTAAAAAGACGGCATTTGCTGCTTCTGATTCGGAAACCAGACCTATTTTAACGGGAGTTTGCTTGGACTTAAATGATAACGGCCTTAACCTGATTTCTACTGATTCTCATAGATTGGGACAGGTAAAGGCAGAAGCCACTAATGACAGCAGTGTAAAACTTGTAATCCCGGCAAAATCGCTTGATAAATTAGCCAAGACGGTTGATATGCAAGAGGAATTACATTTTTATTGTGAATCAGATAATCAGCTTATCTTTAGGAGCGGGGCACTAATTTTCTATTGTAGATTGTTAGAAGGCAATTATCCTGATACATCCAGGCTTATTCCGAACGATTTTAAATCGGAAATGAAGATTAATCGTAAAGAATTTTTAAATGCGCTGGATTTGGTTAAAGAGCTTGCTAACAATGCAGACAATGGAAAAGGAGGAGTAGTAAAGCTTCATGTTAACGGGGCAGCTACAATCTCCTCACATACAGCCCAAGCCGGAAAAGGTACTGTTGTTGTGGACTATGAATCTCTTGAAGGTGAAGATGACTACACAATTTCTTTTTCTGCAAGGTATATGATCGATGCGCTAAAAGCTATTGATGATGACTTTGTAAACTTTAAATTCCAGGGACCAATGAGACCTTTCTTATTAACACCTAGTGAGTCTAAATTTGAAGAATTGCAGTTAATCTTACCTGTAAGAACAATGTAAAGAAAAGGAAGGGCAGGTTATTCCTCCCCTCCTTTTTATATGGAGGAATTGAAATGAAGATTGATTTTTACAAGCTTGAGGAAAATCTTCAGAAACATAAAGTTACGGGAAAATTTTCTTCCAGTGATTGGGGTGTGGCTAAGGTAATCCAATATGTTTGGAACCATACTGACACCAGACATGTAAATTTTGATTCATTTAGTCTTGATGAGGGTTTGCGAGCGTTTTATGAGTTTTATACTCTCCCCCACTCGGATGATGAGATAACCGCAGCTGATAAATTAGCAATGAAAGGCAACATGTGGGAGATTAACGCCAATGTTGACAATTTAATTGCGGAAATGACCAGATATGAAAATAGAGTCTACGAGCAAGACGAAGAGGACTTTATTTAAGGAGGGAAACAATATATGATCATGCTTTTGGATGCTGAAGAAAAATATGCTTATGATGCCAGCATTTCTAATTTCTTAACTCTTAAGATATGGCATGACCTTGGGATTGATGTTTCGGGTTATTCCGACTTCATCACTGATCCTGGAGGTTACGGAAATAATCCAAGTAGTGAGATTTTTCAGGATGGATTAAAAACCTTGTTTCCTGATTTTCAATACATGGATTATGAGGAATTCGAAGAAATGACTGCTATCGCAAAAGAAGTAGATATGAATAGCCCTGAAGGACTATATATTTTGAAGAATGAAAAGCTTCAAAAGTTAATTAATTCTGGAAGGGGTAAGGAGATAGAGCTTGTTTGTTCGGGTGAGAAAGGCGACCTTATTGAATTCAAGATGGCATATAACGAAAAGTACGGGATCCTAATTGGTACATACTTTGAAGGTATGCTGTTTGAAATTGCCCTAGCGGTGACGAATGTTATAAAAACAATTGACCGTTTATATAAACAGTTGGAGGAAGAGGATTGTTATGGACTTTATAATAAAGCTGTCTGATACTATTGGAGATTTTAATGGGTATGTTGATGTTATGCAACTATCTCAACGCTTCGATGGAGACGAACAAAGACTTGAGGACTTAATTAAGGTTGAAAACCGCTTGGTTAACGGCCTTTATAAAATGACTGTTTCTGAACTTATAAGAGTACTTGCTGAATCAGGAACAACAGAGGAAGCGATTTCTACCCCTGCCCTACCACAGAATTGTATTAAGCACGTATGGATAAATCGTGCGGCACAGGATCAAGCGGTTTATGTAGAAATTCCAAAGAACCGGTGGGATATAAATTATCATACCCAGAGATTTGAAAACGTGGGTTTTCCAAGGATGATATTCAAATATATTATATCCGGGCCAAAGGTGAAGCTAAGTAATATTGTTACAGTGAGGGATAAAGGGTTTATCAAGGATGATACTCCCCTTTTTGTTTTTCCTTTCAGTAATGTAGAAAGAGATAGCAAAGTGTGCATGGGTGGGAATCAATTACCCGATGTGGAAGCAATTGCTCAGATCAGCACTTTTCACTCTATTTTCTTTGCGGCACCATTTGGAGATTGTTATGGAGCCAAAACTACAACAGGAAAAGCATTGAGGGAACTTTTTACTTCACTGTCTAACAGTGACTTTGATGATAATTGGCTAATGCCATGTTACGGAGAATTAACTCTTAAGGACTTTTAAAATAAAAACAATTAAAAAATTGGAGGAAATTAAAATGACAATGAAATTAGAACAAACAAATATCTTTTCTATGTTTGATATTGAGGACGAACACGCTGTAAAATTGGAAGCGGCTAAGGCTGCTGCCATTAAACAACGCAAGCAAAGAATGGCTGAACATAAAACTCAGTCAGAAACCAAGGAATCTAAACCAGCTGTTACAGCACCTAAAAAAGATCCATTTAAAGTTTTGGTGGATACAATTGTGCGTTATGCAGGAATGGATATACCAGTCACCAACTATTTCACAGTAGAAGAAATTGAAAACGGTCTGCCTGGTAAAAAGAAAAAGAGTGAGGAAGATGAAGAAGAAACCGGATATAATCCAATTACAGAGAATGACCTACGCAAAAGGCTTGAAGAAGACTATGCGGAGCTTGTTGCGAATTTCACCCAATTGGTTTATATCGAAAAGAAAAACATTATCGTACCAGTACTTTCCGCGAAAAAGAAAGGAATGGTTGATTGTTCGGAGACCTCTGCTAACGCAGGGGTTTCTGTTTCTTCTAAGAAAAAAATACCTTTTAGCATTTTGGCTGATTTTGTTGTAGTGGCAAAGGATTTTTCGAACCAATTTGGTACAGAAGTCCATGCTGATGTATATTATGACTTGGATGAAAATGAATTCTTTTTGGATTTTCCAAAGCAAGTTGTTACTCCAGTCTTATGTACGGTAGTGGAAAACATTGCATGGATAAACGCAGAGAAATTTGCAGACAGGCACTATATTAAGGTTATGGAAATCCATTCACACCATGTTATGCCGGCTATTCCTTCAATAATTGATGATATGAATGAGAGAGCCCCAATCTTATATGCAATTGTAGGCCGACTTGATAAGTTTTTTCCTGATATTATTGTTCGGACTTTCGATAAAGCTACGCAAAAGCACGTATTTATCGACCCGAATAAAATCTTTAAGAAACCTTGTCTTTTTGAAAACCATGCTACTTACCTTTACGACATTTCAGAAGTGGAGGTTGGGTAACATGGCAAGGATCTCTGTAGATTTAGCTAAGGGAAAGAAATTTTATCCTCATATTGTTGTTGTAGGTGCCGGTGGAAATGGAGCTTATGTTATTCAGCAAGTAGCTCAAATGCTCAATATTTATAATATTTGGGGTAAGTTAGTCATAGCTGATTATGATCACTTTGAAGAGAAAAATCTTGCTAATCAGCTGTGCTTGCGAAGTGATATTGGTAAAAATAAAGCCGAGGCATTAGCGAAAAGGTATCGGTCGGCTTATCAAATTGATATTTCAACTTACAGTGCAAGCTATGTTGAAGACGTTAAAACGTTAAAAAGTCTTTTTAACACTGATTATGAAGGATGCAAAGGATGGACCACGTCCTACCTTCCTATTCTAATCAGCTGTGTTGATAATAATTTTTCACGACAGATTTTCCATCAATTTTTTGAGCAGGAACATACTCTCTTATATATTGATATTGGTAATGAATCGGTCCGTTCACCTAAAGATTTCAAAATACGTCCAAAAGAAAAATGGACTGAAGAAGAATTGGTTGCTTATGAAAAATCGGGATATACTGGACAACTAGTTTGTGGATTAAAGGTGAATGGTAATGTCATCTGTGAACCCATAGCTTCTGTTTTCCCGGACATTTTAGAGGATAAGGATGAGATAGCCCCTTCTGAATTGTCTTGCACTCAATTGGCCGCTTCTGAGCCTCAGCGAGTCATTACAAATCGTTACTCATCGTTAGCTGCCAGTACTATTCTGAATGAAATTTTTGAACTAGGGTGTTTATCAACACACAAGATCTTTTATCATTCCAAAAGAGGATATATGAGAAGTGAGCCTATCGAGGCAGAGGTTTAACAACAGGCAACTCTTTAAGTTAAAGACACATAAATACTAAAAGTAAAGATAGTAAGGATTGATTATCCCTACTATCTTTTTTTATTTCGGAGAAATTGTAATTAACACAAATATTGTCAATCCCAAAAAAGTATAAATAAAAAAGGCCTTACCATAGTGTAAGACCTAAAATTACTCATCTTAATTCGTAAAATAATAAAATTCCTCTATTGACGCTCCAGTAAGGGTTATTTGGTTTCTCTGTACATCATTCAATGCCATTACCCTTATTACAATGCTATTAATTAATTCCTCCTGTTGCTCCTGGGTGAAAGTATTTCTAATGTTTACATTTACAAAATAGGCTTGCTGACCCATTGGACCCGGCACAGCAAGAATGGATACTTCTCCAATCTTATCCAATGTATTGTAATTAGATTTAATTAATTCCCATACTTCTGATAATTGATTCATTGCGCTGCAGGTAATATAAGACTCTGGATTTAGATATGCCACATCATCAAAATTCGCTAGGATACCTTTTTGTTGGGGCTGATATAATTTCAGTCCCCGCTTCTCCCCCTCATCCAACAAAGCCCATTTAGCACCTATACAAGCCGTATTTAAAGAGATATCCATTAATGTAGGGTAAACCCCCTCGTAGTTCACAACAAGCCAGCTGGCAAGCTTTTTTAAGTGGTCATATGTAATTACTTCTTCAATTTGATTGCCTGTAATCTCTCTTAGCATATCAGGTAATTGTTGAGCAATCATTCCGGCAGATTGCTGAAACCATTCATCACTAATCTGAGTTTCTTCAAGATTTAGAAACTCAACTGCCATAAAGTACCCATTAAAGATTTGTGATTTAATACTTTCTAGTAACTCATTCTCCAATCTTGCTGCATCCTGAGCCTTAACCAGTGGAAGTAATTTGCTTTTATAGTATTCATAAACCAAAAATAAATCCTTATTAAATCCTTCATTGTTTTGATAATGCGCCTTCAGTTTCCTATCAGTGTAATCTGAAATGTCTAGCTCTACAGTGGTACTCATTTTATTTCCCCTTTTCTATTGTAATATTTTCATCTTGGCTCTGATCGGCGGTTGTTTCCTCTAATGTATAAGGTGGTGATGGACTGTCTTCTATAAACTTCCAACCTTTATTTTCCTTAGTTATTGTGGTTAAGAAATATTCCTCACCGTTTGTAGTGATTACCTTTCTATAAAAGGTCCCATCTCTTTTTAAGCGGTCTACTGCTACATGAGTAAGTTTGTATCCATCTCCAGTAATATTTTGCTTTTTATACATATCCTGAATATTGGTCAAAATGGTAATGGCATCCTTCTCTGTTGGTAATTCGTCTTTAACACTTGTACTTCCGTGGTCCATAAGGAATTTGTAATATTGTTCAGATGATATTTGCTGAGTATAGAAGTCATATAAAATTTTACTTGTATATTGAGCAAATTCTACGGAATCCTCAAAAGTTGTTTTTTCTTGTACCTCTTTTGGTTCAATTTCTTTTACTTGATCTAAATCATTCTCAACTATGACTTCGTCCAATGGTTTTTCTAGTTTTTTATAAAACTCTTTTTGTTCTTTTATATCGTTAGATTTCTTTATCTTTTCTTCCTTCTTAAGCTCAACCTTTCGCTCCTTTACTTTTTTTGCTTCCTGTTCAAAACTTGAATTAAAACAACCAGTTAAGAGTACGGATGCGGTAAGTACAGAGGCTAATATTTTCACTCTTTTCATATGGATGCCCCCTCTATAATTCTATTTCTCTCTTTATCGGTTAGGAAATTAACCAATTCTGCACTATGTAAAGTAGGAATCTCATTTACTGAATGAAGAATAAACTTTGGAACATTTGTAATTTTAATATGGTTAGCTGAAGGTACTACCGGAACCCCAATATGTTGCTCAATACAATAAGAAAGTGCCCTCAAATGTTCTTTATCAATATTAGTTGGAATCGATATGCTTTCTAATTTCCTGGAACCAAACAAATTAATCCCAATAATTATTGATAGAAGTGATAATAAATTTGGATCTAAAACCATACTAAATATTTTCCTCTCATTTACATACCATTGCTTCCTTAATTTATCTAAGATAGGATGAGAATGAAGTGAGAATTGTCCTTTTTTTACATCAATATCTAAGTGACTTTTTAAATTGTTTTCTCTTATCAATTCAGCTAAATACAAAGCTTTTTTCTTATCAAAAGGGACAATAAGCAAATGTTCATTTGATGTAGTGTCAAACTCCCCTTCACATATCAAAGAAGCAATCGCTAAGGTTTCTAGTGTTTTACTGGTCTTTTTTTCTTCCACATTCTTAACTCCTTCAGAAAAAATAAATACCCAGAACTAACATACCTTAAAAAGCTATGTTGGTCCTGGGTATTTCCCATTGGGCTATTAATATATGTGACAATTATACACTAGCAAATATTTTATCTTCAAGTACTTTTTGGTAATATAGTCCCTTCTGTAAGGTATTTCAGGTAGTTTGAAGCGGAATTTTCCTCAATCCCAAGTTTTTTTGCAATGGCTTGAATAGAGTGTCTTTGCGAATACAGATGAAACGCAATGGCCCGGCGGATGGATATAAGAGTTAACGGTTGAACATTTTCCCCGAGATAATCACTTGATATTGCCCGTAAATGATTCAGTATCGACATTACTTGTATTGGGCCTCCATATTCTTCTCCATGAGGTTTTGTTGTGAATACATAATCGCTGCCATTAAAAATGGTTTCATAAAAGTATTCCTGAAAATAGGTAACTTCCCTGCCCACAAGTGTAATGGTTCTCTTACGAAGTTGGATGGTTATTGTGTCTTCCTTAATGGATTCTTTAACATCTTCCTTCTTAAAACGGAAATCAGCAGTTTTTAACCCCTTTGTTGCTAAAAGGAATATTACTTTTCTAAGCTTTGAATATTCACCATTTTGAAGCACTTTAATTAATAACTCTTCAAGCTCTTCAAATGTTACGTCTACTTTCGGTAGATTTTTAACCTTAAATCTTTTTATCTTTACAGCCGGATCAACAGGAACTTTATCAATTTCCCAGAGGTAATTAAATAAGGTTTTTAATATTGCCAGCTCCTTATTAATTGTAGAGATTGTCTTCTCATTATTTAGCTGCTCTTCAAGGTAATTTTTTATATCTGTAGAGGATATTTGAAAAGGTTCCTTACTGCCGGGATAGGTAGACTGGATAAAGGAGAAAAATTGAACTATTATCTTTTCATAACTTTTTACAGTTTCTTCACTATACCCCTCGTTTTCTAAATGTTTAATAAATCCATAAGGCATCCCTTTTCACCCCTTTAATAGTAATTATATAATATTATTCGATTATATGTTCGTTATTCCTTTATTATTTCCAACCAAAACAACAAAAAAGCGGATAAGATTATGACCCTATCCCCTAAAAGTTATTTTACAAATTGATATGGTTTTACTTGAATTACCCTATAGCCTATTTTAGCATTGAAAATGCGTTAACTGCTGGTTTTTTGGTTTTTTTCTATGCGTTATTTTAGGGTAAATTTGTACCCTAAAATAATGGTGATCGTTCAACCCTAGCCGCTAAGGAATTATAGAAAAACCTATCTAAAAATGCAATTATTTTTCAAATAAAAACCCCTTTCCATTTGGAAACGGGTTCGGGGGTCTGGATTATAATATTAGTTAAAAGTAATTACGATTGCAGCCAGTAGAGCTAAAGCCGTTATCACTACCACACTATTAAGAATCATCTTCTCAGTCTTTTCTTTCATCATTAAAAACATTTAGCCCACCTCATTCCCTCGTTCTTGTTAATTACCATTATAAAACATATGTTCGGAAAATTCAAACTATTATTTTATGGATTGTCAATTAATTTAGCATTTTTATGATTTGAGTCAAGCTGGATATTTGAAAAAGCCTTTTTCTCCCCTTCCAAGATTGATTCTAGCTTTTTCTTCTCGTCCTCCAGGCTATTAATTTCTTCTTTAAACCTATTTATTATTTCAGTAGTTTCCTGTTTCATTTTTTCTTTTAGGTTGGTTTCTATCTCATGATTAACCTGGGAATAATCAATTTCCTCGGTTTTTTTTATTAATCCAAAAAAGGACGTCTTAGGTTTTTGTTTCTTCATTGCAGTTGCAAATATTTGAGCTTGCTTCTCTTCTAAATACCTCATATAAGCCTCAGTCTTTATTTGCTCTATGCCGGCTACCTTATTTTCTAGTTTTCTCTCAATCTCTGAAATATCTTTTTCATATTTAAGGATGTTCAGCATTATTCCTTGCATACCAAAGTTTTTCTCTAGAATTGCTACTCGATCGTCAAGTTGATTCGGTTCCTCATAATTTCGGAGCTCTCTGCCTTCTGGTCTAGTAACCCTTTTATAATTACCACCCAACATTACGGCTGGTTCCATACCCAGTTCAGCTAATAAATCGATGCTTGTTTTAGCTGCCTTTTCCATTAATACAAATATCAATTGCAATCGGAAAACACTTTTATAATTTAATCTATAAAATTTACCGAATTTTTCTGGTTGTATGTATTCAATTAAATCTGAACGGAAATGATTTCTGATTGTTGAGTCTGATCGTTCAATAATCTTTCCAGCTTCTACAGTGCTGTAAGTCATTTCGTCATGCATTGATAAGATACCTTCAGTAAACAAGCCATCCTCTAGCCCATTTAAGATAGCCATTCGGTAAATTGGGTCCTGCTCAAATTCACTCTTAAGTAAATCTTTCATTTCCGAGTTCCCCATAAAATCACCCCTTTACTGTAGATTTCTACAGTCATTAATAAAAATATTACACTCAAAACACCAATAAATCAACAAAAACCATTGATATAACTGGCGTTAACGATCTTCGAACGATCCGCAGCGGTACCGAAAATACCCTCAAACGATATCTAGCGCTATCGCTACCAAACATATTCTAATCATTCAATAACGTAAACTAATGAATCAATTACGTTTGAATAAATCAATTTTGAAAGTGAATCATAATGAACGCTATTAAACCGATAAGCAACGCTAACGCTATGTGTCGTTCGACAATGATTAACGCTTGATATACCAATAATCTCCCGAGCTTCAAATCCTTCCGACGCGCCCGAACCATTCTGAATGAAGATGAATTTGATTTTTTGACCTTAAAACGTAACTGAAAGAACTTGATTTTTGAATTCCGATAGCGCTGTATATCGTTTGGTGGAGGGTAACGCCTTATATACCAATGTTTTTCTTGAATGAAGATGAATTGAACCTTCTACGTTGCACATACTATTTATGACTCTGACAACTAAGGAGGTACAATATTGGGAGGCAGAAGAGAAAAAAAGTGGGAAAATGGCCAATGGTCTATAGAATGTAGAGGGGAATCCAAACATACTAAACTAGTTCCAGAGAACGAGTTTTCTACATACATCAATCCAAAGGGTGAAAAAGTATTTAGTTCGCTATGTAAAAAATGTAAAGCTCTAAAAATGGCAAGGGAAAGACAACAAGACTTTATAAAATATAAAGTCGGAAATGCAATTACCGCAGCTAAAAAAAGGAAAGGGCTTGCCAGAATCGTTGATCCTGACTTATATGGGCAGGTTTTAGAGCTTTTTGAAAAGTCAAATGGACTTTGTGCTATTACAAAAGAGCCCATGTTATTAAATGTAGGTGACGAAAGAAGTCTTTCAATCGATAGGATAAATAATAATCTGGGGTACATAAAGGGAAATATTCAATTGGTACAAGAGACCGTAAATATGGTAAAAGGTTGGTTGGAAGGAGTTACAGCGAGAACGCGAGCTGGTGTAAATATTGATTGGCCACTCATTTTAACTCAAGTATTCAGTATAAAATTCATTAAAGTCGATGAAAAAAATCCAATTAGCTCTAATTTATCTTTATTTGTGCTAAATAATCATGGTATTGATATAGTTAAGCAATTTATATTTTTATCATCTCCAGAAAAAAAATTTAAAATTATACAAAGTATGGGCCGTATATGTTGAATTAATTAGAAATAGCCAACAGAGGGTAAGGGAATTGAGGTACACAATTATGGTCCTAAATAAAACCCTTTTATATCAAGGGTTTAACGATTTATGTACCTTAAAGGTACATGATTAAGGAACATAAAGAAGGGTACATTATAAAGCGACTTAGGAGAATATCCTAAGTCGCTTTATAATTGTGCTTAAAAATCTATATCATTTAAATCTGCTACTTTTGCCTTTTTAGGCTTGTCCGTTTCTAGATCCTCACTTAAATCATCAAATGTTAGTTTCTTTCTTCTCATGCTGGTATTACCGGAAGAGAAGAAATCACTGAATTCATCAAGACCTAGACTTGAAGCTGCTTGTTTTTTTGCTTCTTCTTGTTCTTTTTCGATTTGTTCCCATTGGTTAAGTTCTTCTCTTAATTGCTGAATTCTGATGGATGGAGTAGGGTAAACAGCCAATCCATATAGAGTTAGATTCTCTAGTTTGCTATTTTTTGAAATAGCAAGGTTTACTTTTGTATTCAGAAGCTCAGAAGTGTATCGGTAAACATCATCTGCAATCTTCGGTGAAACATTTTTTGTAGATGGATAAAGTACAGCAACCGCACCAGCTACAGCATTTTGAACTTCATATGTCGCCAAGATTTCATTATTAGTGAAAAGATTCTTAATTACAGATTCAATGTTTTCGTCACTTTTCAAGTCCTTATGCTTTGAAAGGGAAAGCCATCCAGGAGTGGATAAGGTTGTAAGTAACTCTGTTTTATCAAAGACAGACCGACCATCCATTAATGGTAAGGAGGAAATTTCCGCTAAGGCACTTGCGATTACCATGTTGCTGTATGATTTAGCATCAATTTCAGTACCACCATATGTTTTTAGCGGGTCATTTGCATAATAATCTTTCATTTTTTCATTGTCGATAACAATTGCAGTACCCATTTTATTATCGTTCATAAGCTGCTGAATAACGCTTATTCCTGCTAATGCGTTTTTTCTGAATGCAGAGCCTTTCTCATCTGAGGAAGGAAGGGAGCAAATCACTCCTAAAGGAATTTTACCACCTGGTAAAGCTCTATTTTCTCTAACTCTTGAAAGATAGGCCAAAGCTACTTTTAACGCACCATTACCAGTACCACCACCCAAACTAACAGTAACCCATACAAATTCAGAATCTTGGATTGCATCATCTAAAGCTACTTGTTTATAAAGTTCTGAGTTTTCCTTAGCAATCTCAAACCCTAATTGAGCGTTTTTATCTGTACCTTCAAGCTCCGGAAAGTCTTTGCTGGACGTAACAATTCTTTTTGATTCAGGAATTAGGTGTTTATGTTCTTCCATATCCGACTTAGAGGAGTTTAATAGAAACGTTGGAAATCCAAAACGTGATAATTCGGCAGCAATTCTTCCTCCACCTTGTCCCAAACCTATGATTGCTTGAGAAGGGAATCTGCTCATTTCTGATTTCAATTCATCGGATAGTAAATGTGATGATAATAGGGCCTTTATTGCACCTAATTTTTCATTTTCGACAAAAGGTTTAATCATTTATTGTTGCTCCTTCCTAATTTTTCTTCATGTAATAGGTGTGCTAGCTGTTTACCTCGAACAGTTACATAGTATGGTGTGGCAGTCCCAAATTCCTTTTTTTCAATGAACCCCTGCGCTTCAAGAATAAGAAAAGAAGAATCGTATCTTTTTCTCATACCATGATAGTTATCTAGTTTTGTCTTAACTAAACCTAACTTCAACTTATTTTCTGAGATGATTTTCCTGAATACATCTATTGCAAAATCATCAAGTTTCTTTCGGAGAAAACGGACTGTATCTTCATCGTATTCTAGCTGATCTAAGTCTTTATAATTCTCTTTTTGAGCTATTGATTCACTCAAACTGTTCACCCTCCTTTGCGAACCTTAAAGTCTCTCATTTATGTACCTTTAAGGTACATTATAGAAAAACACCCAAATAAATGCAATGTTTATATGCAATTTTAAGCAAACTTTCTTTCAAATTATTAATAAATGCGTGTCTTGTGGTACACAATTGTGTACCACAAAGAAAACCTAGATTTTATAATGTTTTAAGCCACTATTCTATTATCACCAACTCTTATGTACCGCAATTATGTACCTCAAAGGTTTTTGAGAAAATACCATCATCTGACTTAAGAGTAAATGATATTAGAAGTCTGCCATGTATTTAAAGTCCAAATGACCTGTCTTTTTTTTAGCATCAGGCATCCTTCAGAGATAACAATAGTTGGTGCCCTACATTATCCTACTTCTTGAAAAGTGGAAAAGTGGAAAAGTGACCCTAAGATCACACTATAAAAGTTCGGAGTAGCATATTAAAGAATGGAGGGGAAGGAGTATTTAAATTCGGAAATATATCGAAGTTTATTCATAACTCATTCAAAAGCAGAGTCTTATTCCACATGCCTTACCTAAACATTAGGGCTGAGTTATTTTACTGATAGGCGACAAGTTGAAGGGGATTTGAAGGCGACAAGTTAACCTGTCGCATATAACCTGTCGCTTAAGGCGACAAGTAGAATTCAGTCACAGCAAGGGTTATAACCATGTTTCAAATCCAGACTTCATTCCCCTGTGACACCCCCCGAAACTCGGGGATAAGGCAACCAAGATACCCTCAGTTTTACTAGGTTACTTTGTACCCTAATTTTTCACCTGAGTAGCTGAAATTCTTTTGCTTATTCGCTATTTAATCGTCGAGATAAAAATCTGTATACACCTCATATTTATTCATTTCATTCACCTAAGTTTTTATTGAAGATTGAGAGTTTAAGATGATATACTGACTGAGAAAACTACATATACAAAAGGGAAGTACCCTCGAAATTCAAAGCTATTATTGTGGCTTTGTTTATTCGTGGGTACTTTTTGTTTTCTTAAGGAGGTTTGCATGGATAAAAAAATCTACAACTTTGGGAAAGGGAAATCGGGCGTTTGGCTAACTGAGCGGGATATAGAATTACTAAAGCTAATATTTGACCACCGAATTTTGTCGCTAAAAGAACTTAAATATTATGCTGAATCTCTTTATAGTGTGAAGCACACTACTTTAGCTAAGAAGTTCCAACGCTGGCGGGAAGAAAAAATTGTAGTTGATAAGAAGTATGGGGATCGTACTGTCTATTATCGATTAACTAAAAATGGCTATTATATCCTTGTGAATGAAGGAGAAATTGTCCCAGGAGATACTCACTATAAAGAGTTGGCAGCACCTGTTAATCAAACAGACCATTATTTTGGTATTAGAGATGTCGTTGTTCGAACACTCGTCGAGGTTAAGAAGTTAAATATGGAAGTTTTCTCATATTCACCCGCCTCAATGCCATATATCGAAAAGGGAAATGAATCTTCCTCTCCTCTTATAGTTCCTGACTGGATACTTACTAATCAATTCGGTTTCTTAAATATAGAGATTGATACCGGTAATGAAAATCTTAACGCTATTGAAGCCAAAATTGATAAGTATGTAAAGTACGCTACGGACCGTCCGGACGAAAATCATCATGTTTTAATTGTAATCATGGACAATCAAGATAAGTTTTTCAGGTATCAGAAAGAATTTGGCTTAGATCGAAGTGGCCGGGTAGCAAATGTGAAAAGAGCAATCATCGGCGCTAACGCTCATGTTCATTCAAACTTGCATTTCTATGTTGCTCCTATGAATAAAGCCCATCATATGGCCTGCAGTATCTTAACAGGGCAATCAAAATTGATTGATGAATTACGTTCAAGTGAAATCGAGGCCATTCAAACACTTTTGATTATGAATAACAATTTCAATTACGAAATTGAGCAATTGAACGCAAATGATTTTTACCTACCGGAAGTTAGTAATGACTTATACGCAGATGCTCACGTCTTATTGAAGGATGGTGATAGTGAGAAAAGAAAGGTTGTGTTAATTAAACTGATGGAAGAGGGCAGTTGTAAGTGTTTAGATGAATTAAATTATCTCAATACCTTGCGGATGGAAAAGAGATTTAAGCAAAAGGTTAATAAAATTATTGCTATTTACAGGTCTACTTCGGAATTTGAATATGATTCCTTGGGGAAGCCGATAATGCAGCATGTTGTTTTTGGAGTTAAAGAGAGGCTTATGAGTGACATAGATAGTCCACCGTTCTACAAAAATGCAAACCAATTCAAGAAAGGGGCGGGGATTCTTTTATGAAGGAAAAACTGATAGCTATGAAAGAATTTACAAAAGAAAAACTGATATTATTCGGAAAATGGCTAAAACCAAGATTGCCACTTATTTCAATGAATTTAATCGGAATCGTTTCATTGTACTTTTCTCTAAGAGCAACATTTAACTATCTCTTCTTAATGGGAGGGCAATTCCTAGAAGGTATTCCTAGTTTTTTCTTATTCGGAGATTCAACAAAGCCTGGATTTGTACTTTTCATAATTTCAACCGTATGGCTTATTGTTGGTTGGTTGGCGAGTACGAAATTTGAAAGATTTAAAAAAACTGCTTGGAGGCGATTGTGGTTTTGGAACATGTTTATCGGAATTGGCTTACATTATATTTGGCTAATATCCGCACCGGTCTATAATACGTTGTTACCCTATATGGGTGAAAAGATTAATACCCTTGTAGTAGATAATATATGGCTTACAGTTGCAGTAGGGGACACAAATACCTTATTGCTAACAATTATGTTTATTCCGACAATCGTAATAGGTATGATACTTTTTTGGCTTGCGGGACAGTACTCTTTATATTCCGCTGATTTAAAAGAAGCTTTCAAGAAATTTGAATTCACCAATGTCTTTTTACAGAAATGGTTCAAAATGGAGAAAACAGAGCATTGGCCAGATGTTGTTTTGGGACCTGATTCTGAAACAAGAGAGTTAGTTGTACAGCCAGGCCGAGACAGGACACTAAACAATGTTATCATCGGTAGTATTGGTACTGGTAAAACAGCAGCATTGGTTTTACCTACAATTAACCAGGATCTACACTGGATGAGTCGCTTTATTAATGATTATCCAAATATCTATAAACGGGAGGATTACCATTCGGAACATGTGAAAGGCATGTATTTGAATGGTATATCTGTTATCGAGCCTTCTAACGACCTTTGCCAAAAAGCATTTCAGCTTGTAAAGGCTCATGGAATACCTGAAGAGTCTGTATTCTATATTGACCCAACTAATCCCGAAACCCCAAGCATAAATCCTATGCAGGGGCCAGTTGAAAAAGTAGCTGAAGCATTTTCAATGGTTATTGAGGGATTAGCGGAAGGCGGACAGAGTAACTTCTTCTTCCAGCAGTCAGAACGAAATCATTTAAAGCATTACATCTACCTTCTTAAGCTTCATAAGCCCGAGCAAGAAGTAACTTTCGATATGCTTCTGAAAATGTATGATAACCCGCAGCTGGTGCGATTAATGCACCTTAAACTGAAAGAGACGTTTCCAGAAAACATTGACCTTATTGAAAATCGAGATGAACGGAACCATTGGGCAATTGTAAAGCAAATTGATGAATGGTTTGATAACAATCTTCTTCCTCAAACTGAAAGAGCAGGAGCGGGAATGGTTCCCGTAGTAGTAAAGCATGGTGAGTACAGAGGGCAGCCTGCGTTTTATGATGCTAAAGCGGAGTATGTTCAGGGGTTACGAAACATTCTTAATGATATTGGAGCCAGTCCATTAATCCGTCGTGTTTTATTCGGAAAGTCTGATTTTGATTTTGATCGGCATCTAGAGAGCGGAGGCGTTTTATTGGTCAATAGTGCCAAAGGAGAGCTCGGTGGCCTATCCAACGTATTAGGAAAACTCGTTTTATTAAGCTTACAGAATGCAGTATTCCGGAGGACTCCTAACATATCTAACTTCCATCATATTATTGTGGACGAATTCCCGGATTATATTTATCAACCATTTAAAGAGTTTCCCGCTCAATCTCGTAAATACAAAACGATTGTTACGGTTGTTGCCCAGACAGTTGCCCAACTTGCAGATAAATATGGTGAAACCTATATGCACACCCTATTAGGTACTCTTAGGCATAAAATGGTTTACGGTGATATTCCAGACTTCGATGCACAACTTTTCTCTAAAATGTTCGGAGAAAAAGAGAAGTTTGAAGAGGGTATTTCAGAACAGGCCGTTAGCCCATTACAGGAAAAGCCAATGTTACGGTTGGGTAATTCCTATCAAAAGACCAAAGATGCCATTCTTTCGCCAAGTGATATCATTTTCCAGAAGCCTTTCCAATGTGCTGTTAAAATTGTTTCGAATAATGAGCCTATGCCAGTAAAGCAAATTGATGCAAATTTCGTCCCTAAACCTGAATTTACTGAAGCAATTATTAAAGTGGAGGAAACTGCAGCTGAGATTTGGTCCACTAACCGGTATGGTATTGTCGCTGATGCCACACCTGAACTTGTTGAAGAATTTACAGTTGAGGATGAAACCGAAGTCATCGAACAAATAGTCGTAAATAAAGAGGAGGATTCTTCTTCTAAAGAGAGCTCACCACTTGTTGTCTACTCTGGAGCGGATAAACCGCTTGATTTTACTTATGACAGGGATGAACTTCTTGATAACGATGAAGAGGAAATACCATTAAAGGCAGAAAAACATAGCCATAATGATGAAACGGTTAATGACAACCCTTCTGATAAAGATGAAACGGAGGAACCAGAAGAAGTTAATCTTGGTTCTTTTATAAAGAAAGAGACCCCATCTGTAGAGAAAGAGCCTGAAAGGACGTACTTAGGGCCAGAACAGGAGGAATTGGTAAAAGAACTAGAGGATGAGCTCAGTAAAGTAGAGCCTCCGAAGAAGGAAACTGTACTGGCATTTTACAGTGATATGGAGGATTAGATTTTCGGGACCGCGATAATGCGGTTCTTTTTTATCATTTTAAGCAGCATTCGCAAAATACTAATGGAAGCCATATCTATGGGTAGAAATAAAACATCCAATATTTAAACATTCTAGGTAATTAATATTAGCAAATAGGCTTCGAAGCAATAGCAAGTTCGGATGGAATAAACTTTGCTGAACTTCATTATTATGATGAAAACTTTAAACTTTTGAAGTAACAATTTTAATCACTGCTAAAAAATATATATTGAAAAACCTTCCAAACTATACTAAACTTTTGCTTAAGGATTACAGCAATCGACAAATTAATTTTTTAATGGGACAGACCCAAATACAGAGTAGAGTTAGCACTACTCTGTATTTGGGTCTTTTTGCGTTCTATTTACGTTTGTTTTTGTTGCTAATCCTAAACTAAATATTTTGGGGGATAAAACAAAATGACTGTATCACAATCATGGTCGTCTGATTTGCAATTAGAAAACCTTGCACGTTTGAAACGGAATAGGGAGATCGTCAAAGGAGTAATTACTTCTGTAGGAACAAAGAAAGGGAAGGTTCTGGAAGACGGCAAGTATGTTGAAAAAGAAACTGAAATTGCAGTATTCCTACTAGAAGGAGGGGTAACTGCATACTGCCCGGCAAATGAATTTTCCGATTTTGAATTCAAAACCCTTAACGGATTCACCGGAACAATGCAGGAATTCATTATTGACCATTTGGACCTTGAAGATAAAACTGCTGTAGTAAGCGTAAGAAAGGCAGACCAAATTAAAAAGGAACGCTTCCTTGAAGAACTTCAGGAATTACAAGACAGAAATAATCTTGAAGAAAGAGTTTTTGAAGGAACAGTTTGGGGCTTTAACCGTAAGAGCCGTAGAGTATTTGTCCGTATTAATGGTGCTGACTGCTTCATGCTACCGAATGACTGGAGTTGGGAACGTGGCCGCAGCCTTGAACAAGAAGTTGATCGCGGTGAAAAAATCCAAGTTAAAGTCCTTCGATTTGATAAGGAAAACAATCTTATCCAAGTTAGCAGAAGACACACGCTTGAAGATCCATTCAAAAAGCTTGAACGCTTAAAGGATATGTCAACAATTGCAGGTAAAATTAGTGGTGTTGACCCAGTTCATGGGATTTTCGTACAGCTTGATGTTGGTTTAGAAGTAAAAGGTATCAAACCGTCTTATCTTGAAGAGCCAATTGTTGGAGATATTGTTTCCTGTACTGTCCGTAGCATTGATAGAAAGAAACGTCAGGCAAAAGTTGTAATCGTTGGATATCCAAGGGGTAAAAAGAAGCGCAAAGATCTTGGAGCTTTTCTTTTTGAATAATGGAATCAGTAGCAAAAGATTTTGAGCCGGTTGCTTTTGACAACCTGGATTATCCTTTATTTACTACCAAGAAAGGCGAAGTACCTTTATGGGATCACCCCTTCCTGAAAGGTAGTAAGGTGTTGCCGAAGAAATATTATCCTTATACTACTCAAGAGGGTGTTATTGACCTTTTAAGGAGAGGTAGAATCGACGACACTGACCTTATCTTATTGAAGGTACTTGGCGATGCTATATGTGCGAATGAAGACCAGTTAAGAAGATATATGCAAAGTGTAATGAGTCCTTCTCAAACTTCAAAGCGATTGGACAAATTCAGAACTTCCGGATTGGTTGACCGCTGGAAAGTTAGAATTCGAGGGCAAGAAGAAAAAGTTAAGCCACCGGCTCCTTTTACTTTGGGGATAGCAGGGTTCAAACTTCTGAAGCATTATTACAACGAAGATTTTTTTATGAATCCCAATCGTTGGGACGATTACGGAATCGGGGCAATAAAACGTTTTATTGCTATGAATGAGTTACGTTGCCAAATGACAGAGAAGAAGATCGTGCACAAATGGAAATGGAATGCTGTCATTGCAAACAATCAAAAACTCAAATTTCCGCTCGGTGCTGCAGAAATTAGAACAGTGAATGGAAATGTAAATTTCTTAATTGATCGAGCACAGATGAATCAAAACTTTATAGGGTACTTTAAAGATAAGCTTAATGTTTGGAAAAACGTATATGAGCGTTACGGAACTATTCCAATAAGTGAATTCCCAGATAATCCTGCTTTTGTAGTTATTTTTACTTCAACTCTTACTGTAGCGGAACACCTTCATAAAGAGTTAATGCTGGATAATTTTCCTTTCCATGTTTGGGTTTGTGTAGAAGAAGATTTGCTTCACGATGGTTTTAATACCGCCTTTTACCGCCCTAATAAGGAAAAACTAAAAAGAATTAAACTAGAATTTTAAAAAAGAGGGTATGAAAATGCAAGTTACCGAAACTCATAGGGTTGTCGGTAAGTTATTCGAACACTGTTCGAGTACCTACCGACATTCCCAAAGGGTAGGTGATTTACTTTACCAATTTGCTAACTATTTAAAATTAAAAGACACTGAACAAATTTTCTTGTTAGGTATCATTCACGACATTGGAAAACTAAACATACCTAAATCCTTATTGAATAAAAAAGGCCCATTAACCCAAGAAGAATTCAACAAGATTAAATTACATACTAAATACGGTCAAGAAATAGTTAAAAACATCAAAGGCCTCCCCGCTGAATATTCCTCAATTGTAAGGTTCCATCATGAAAACTGGGATGGCAGCGGTTACTACGGTCTGCAAGGCATAAATGATGGGATTCCCTTGCTGTCTCGCATGATTAGAATCGTTGACTCTTACGACGCTATGATTCATGGCCGCATCTATCAAGAAGGCAAAACTCAATATGAGGCAATAAGGGAGATTTGCTCCTTTAGCGGTAAGTACTACGACCCTGACTTAACAATAGAATTTAAAGATTTCTTGAATAAAATATATTACCTAAACCACAAAACTGGCTCTTGAATGCAGAGGAAAAAGGTGGTAAAATCGTTACAAGGGTTGCAACCAGGCCCGGTTGCAGCAGCCTTTCTTAAAGTTTTTTAATGCCTCCTAAGAAAATTAGGAGGCGCTCAATCGACTATTAAACAACTTAATACATAACGGGAAATACCCGAGATACAAACTTCTAGCAAGTTTTTAATAACTGCTAGTGGTCTGTGTTTCGGGTATTTTTTTGTTTCAGGAGTGTTGCACTTGCAAAAAAAAGTACTGATCGCGGTAGGGGATAAAGCCTATACGGATATCTTAAAGGAAACCTTTGAAAAAAAAAATCAAAACTTTGTTTTATCCTCCCAAGAAGTTTTTCACAGACGGTATTTAACTGAAATTGTTCAATCGGAAAGACCGGATATCCTTATTCTTCATGATTATTATCTTGAAAGTGATTTTATAAGAGAAGAACAAAAGGAGCAAGAATTACTAACCTTTATTCGAGATATCCGTGTTACTTATAATGATGCATTACGAGTTGTTTTCATGTGTGAACGACCAAAGGGAGATTCATTACTTACCAAATTAGTAAGCCTAGGGATCATGGACATTATTAATGAAAATTCCTTTGATCTGGATGATTTTATCGTACAGCTGCAAGCTAAACCACATTTTTCGAATGTGGAAAAATTCTTAGTAATGAATTCAATCGAATCGATTGTGGTAACAGAAAAAGAAAAAAAAGAGGAAGAAAGAAGTCCGTCAAAGGAAGAAAAGACGGAAAAGCCAGTTGTACAAAAAGTAATCGAAAAAAAGGTTATCCAAAAAGTTGTTAATAAAAATGTAATAAAACGTGATTACAAAATACAAATTACGAACAACACCGAAAAAGTGGTAGGCATTCCTGTTAATAAGAAATTAATTATGATTGGTAGTCCTTTTTCGCGTAGCGGGAGCACGTTTATATCTCATATATTAGCCAGGGCTTTAACTCAACTTGGGGTAACAACCACTTATATTGAAAGCCCATTTTCAAAGGCATATACCTATGACCGTTTTATTGGGCACCATGACACGAAGGCCTATAGAAGTAAATTCTATCAGCTTAATAAACTGAGGAATTCTGTCTTTGATTATGAATATAACTGGCAATTAGAAAAAGTAGATATTATATGCAAGCATCCAACAAGTGAACCTATTTATAAAGAGGAAGATGTAGCATTTGAACAAATGATAAAAATACTCTTCTCCTCTCCATCAATCGTAACAATCATGGATGTAGGTATCGATTGGCCATATGCGCTCTACCAAGACATGTTGGATATTGCAGATCATATTTATTTTATTCTGGAGCCTGATATTCCTTCTATACAGTATTTAGAGGAGTCTGAATCGCAGACGGTTGAAATAATAATGAATTTGTTAAAGCATGATAAAACTCATTTTATTGGGAATCGTTTTGAGCAAAGTTTAATGAAGAATCAGCTGCTTAATGGCTTGTTCGCTAATCAAATTAAAACTACATTCCCTGCATTTTCAACAACAGATGTTTTTCAGTGTCAAATGAAAGGTATGTTTTTAAATGACTATAAGGAATACCAAAAAAGAATATATTCCTCTGTTCAACCATTAATAGAGGATATCCTTCCGCCAGATTTTCTCGTTAAGCAGAGGAAAAACTCGGGATTTTTTAAGGGGATATTCAATAAAAAAGTTACTGTTGAAAAGAATGAATCGAAAGGTGAGACAACGACCGTATGAGACCGGGAATAAAAATAGGTTTAGGTATATTTACCTCAATCGCAACCGCTGGATTTATTTTAACTTATGATTTTTATATTAAGGATAGGATTGATTCAACGGAAGTAGTTGTGGTTAAAGCCGGGGAAGAAATTCAAAAATCAGAACTACTAACGGAAGATAAATTAACTATAGAGCGCAGGGGGAAAGAAGCGTTAATCGATGGTGTAATTCTAGCTAAAGACATTGACCAGATTATTGGATACGATGCAAAACAAGATATTTATGGAAACTCAATAGTATCTTCTAAAATGATTGATTTCGAACAGATGGTTCCAAATGCAAAAAATGGTGAAGCCATACGCCCAATAACAAAAGATATGATTTTTGCAAAACCTGGTTCACTTAGGAGAAAGGATATTATTGATATTTATCTTATATATAGTGATGGCATCTCCAATCTTATTCAGAATGGGCCAGCAAATGTTAGCAGTGATAACAATCAAAATTCAGATTCATCAGAGCAAGCAACAAATAATGTAAAAACAGATGTTAAGCCTTTCCTAAAAGATGTACGCGTTGTCTATGTGAAGGATTCAGGCAATAAAGAAGTGGTAGCTGATACGGAGGAAACCAAAACCAATGGGGATAAACGCTTAAATGCAACTTCTACCATAAGTGACTTAGAAGTAATTCTAAATGAAGATGATTTTACAAAATTAATGGATCAAGTATTAGCAAAGGGTGCCCAATTATATATCACCTACCATTAAAGGAGAAGGAATTATTGTGAATGTAATAGTTATATCAAATAAAACAATTTACAAAGAACTATTTTCTAAGAATGAGGAAATTAATACTGTTCTTTTTTGGGATGATGTAAAAGAAGCAACGATTGATGTACACGCAATCTTGTTGGATGGAGAATCATTTAATCATGATCACCTTAGCATGATTCGAGAACTCTATCCTGAAGTACCTACTTTTTATAAACCTCTATCCGTAAACAGCAATATTATTATGAGAAACTTAACCCGCTTGTGTGCTGCTTACAAAGTAAAGATGGTAAATGAATATGCTTCGGATGAACAAGTAATTGAGGATATTTTAAGCAAAATAACGAATAAACAAGATTATTTGTCAAAACGAATTGCTAGCTTTTTTGGAACTCATAGTGGAGCGGGTGTTTCGACTACCGTACTTAATCTTGCTCGTTCTTTATCACAAAAAGTTGAAGATAAAGTATTGGTTCTAAGTTTGAATAGTTGGGATCCATCAGATTACTTCTATCACTATGATGGCCAATACTTAAATGATATAAAGGTTGATTTAAAAACAAAGAATTTAACACCATCCAGACTATCAGAAGCAGTTACCTTTCATAAAACTTTTTACCATCTCGCAGGTAACCGAGATATTAAAATGCAAAGATTTTATCAGCCGCATGAGATTGAACATTTAATTAAGGTAGCGCAGCAGTTGTTTGACGTAATTTTAATTGACGCTGGCACTCATTTTGACACGGCACCAACCGTTCAATCCTATTTATCTAGTAATTTAAGATTCCTTGTTACAAACCAAGAGGAAAAGGGATATAGAGGATATTTTCCTTATGTATTCCAGCAATTAATTGAACCATCTGGTGGACAATCTAATGATTTTATGTTGGTGGTAAATAAGTTTCAACCTACAAACACTCTAATCAATGAAAAATCCCTTGAAGAAGAATTAAATATGACAAGGGTTGCTACCCTACCTGATATGGGTGACCTAGGATCGATGGCAGCATATCAGAAAAAATTACTATATGATCTTTCAGAATCCTTATATACAAAAAATCTCGATTTACTCTCAAATCTCATCATTTCTGAATGTAGACTAACAGAGAAAAAAGAAGTTGAAGATACAAAGAAAGAAAAGAAGGGTCTGTTTTCTTTCTTCAAATAGAAAGGTAGCTGAATATAATTGAGTACCCTTGAACAAGAATTAGGACTTGAAAAACCCTTTAATTCCTCGGAATGGCTAGCCCAAACGGTTGCACAAAAAGGCTTGAAGGAATACATTCCTACATTTGAAAGAAGAAAGTCATTTAAAGAAATTTGTCATAAAGTCCGAGAACAGTTAAATGACATTATCATTGATGGCACCGTTGAAAATATAAAGGAAAAAAGTGGGGAACTGAATGAACAGTTTACAAATGAAAATGTATGGTTAGAACGACAGCACCAAGCGGTTATCGGTGATGAACAAGCAATGTCTTACTTCATTACGAAAATTAATGAAGTTCTACAGAAAGAAAATATAACAACCACCGATTATCCTACATTCTACGAATCCCTTGCAGAGGCGATTTTTCATGAAGTATGGGGAGTTAGTATCCTACACAAATGGGATACAATGCCATCTAGTGAAGCGGCTGTAATTCGTGGAACAGAACTTTGGCTTGATATAGAAGGGCAGTTTATAAAACAAAACGAAGAGTTTGAGAATCCCGAAGCAGTTGAACGAATCAAAAGGGCTTTTACCATGCGTGTTAAAGATGCAGTAATCAATGAGCAAACTCCTGAACTCGAAATTGAACGAGAAGATGGTTCTCGTATTACCATGATTCAAAAACCTAGAGGAAAAGAAAACTATATTATGTTTCGCCGGTTTGTTGTAAAAGATTTAAGCCTGGAAGAACAATCAAAGTTAAATACAATTTTACCCGATGATGTACCTTTTTTCCGTTCATTAGCAAGAGTGATGGTTAATACCATTTTTGCAGGACGTGTCCGATCCGCTAAATCGACATTTATGAAGTCTATGCTTCGCGAAAGAGATCCATCTTTTGTTGCTGCCATTATGGAAAAACACTTTGAATTGAATTTATCTAAACAATTCACAGACCGGCTTATTTTTGAAGTTCAAGCGAAAGAAGGAGATCTTCATCATGCTATGCCAAGGTTACTAAGAATGGAACATGATTATATCGTAGTTGGTGAAATTCGTTCTCTCGAAACAGAAGGGTATTTACAAGCTTGTGAAAGAGGAGAACGTGGGGCATATTCTACTTATCATTTAACTTCAGTGGAGAGTATTGTATCCCAAATTACCCGGCACATCCTTGATGAATTTCCGAACCGAAATTTTGAAAATGAACTAGAAAGGGTAGCAAGGAATATCGATATTATTGTTACCATGAGCACTGAACGGGATAGAAGAAAAAAACGAGTTATTGGTGTAACAGAAATTATTTGGGATGATTCAAAGCGGATTCACCACACACAAGACCTGGTACGGTACAGTCCTATAACAGAACAATATTATTACTCTGCTAAGATCTCAAAACAATTAGTTACTCTCATGGCAAGCGAGAGTATAGATGATACAAAAATACTTATCCAGCATTTAAAGAAAAAAGAAGCCGTTTCTCCCATGTCTGAGTATGACAAAATCAAGAATCAAATCGTAAATTCTCTATTGGGAGAAGAACTAGATGGATAAGCTAATACATTGGTTTTGGGAACAAGGGTTTGATTATTTTTTATATTTTGTTTTATTTATCACTGCTTTATGGACTTCTAAAATAATCATGTCTTCCTCATTAAAAGGAAAATTTGATGAATGGAATTATAAATACAGAATTAGAAAAGTTCGTAGCAATGTCGAGTTAGTAAACAAGACTAACTTTAAGAACCCATTTCTCAAACATATATTTTTACTTATAAGAACAACTTGTGATGAACGTAACGAATATGATGTTCAAATATTTCTAATTATTTCAGGAGTGTTAGGGGGCTTTTCAGGTCTCTTTATCTACTTTGCATTTGGAGATATTCTTGTATCCGTTATTTTCTTCATCCTTTTCGCTTTCATTCCTTACTTATTTCTGCGATTAAAGCTAAATAATATTAGGTATTTAATGAGCTTAGATTTTTTGTTTATCGTACAAAGGTTAACCCAGAATTATAATACTTCTCATTTTGATATTTACCATGCTTTAACTGAAACTCAAAAGGAGATCAAAAATCCACAGCTAAGAAAGGTCATTGTTAAATTAGTATCTGACCTACAAGTATCTCGAAATGAACAAGAGTTAAGGGATACTGTTCTCGTATTTACCTATACTGCTGGGACTAGTTGGTCCAAAAGATTAGGAAGTATCATCCTTAAGGCATATTTACAAAATGAAAAGGTGTTAAATGCCTTAATGGTGTTAACTAAACAAATAGAAGAAATGGAGGAAATGATAGAAGAGGAAAAATCACAAGCAATGGATTCGGTTTATAACGGATATTTAACACTTCCGGTTTTTATTGGATCTCTGTTCCTTGGATACTATTCTTCAGGAGCGCAAGATTGGTTTAAATTACAGTTTGGCAATCAATGGAACATCCTATTAATCTCATTTAGTGTTTTGGGAGTAATTTTTTCTCTAATTATTTCAATCTTCCTAAAAAGACCAAAAAATGACCTATAAGAGAGGAGTGGGATAATGGAAAATAACATAATATTTTTTAAGCTTCTACCACTTTTGGTGTATACGATATCCTTTTTTCTTTCCTGTTTAGCGGGCATTCTGGTTTATGGAGGACTTAGCTCTCAAGTTGAAAGAATGCAAACTCGTATTCGCTTAAGACACAATATTACTAAAAATAAGAAAATGATGATTGAAGGCACGCTTAATACTCGAGCAGAGGAATGGTTAAAAAAGGCTCATTACCCATTGAGGATAAATGGATTAAGATATTACCTCATAATGGGTGGGTTTCTCCTTTTCTTATTAGTTTATTATGTAGCTTTACCCATTTTGATAGATGGTAGAGTACAAAAATCAACATTGATTGCAGCTGTTATGATTATCTTTATTGCCTTACTGGCAGCGCCTAGTAATCCGTTCTCACTTTTTGTTTATTTGATGAAGCGAGTCATTAGTTTTCATCAAGCTAAAAAACACGCTGAAATCTTTATGCTTTACGATCTTTTGATTAATGAGATTGAAATGATGACGATAAGTAGAATTAATACCTACAACATTTTGAGAAATATTAAACCATATTTTGATATGTTAGATAAGCCGCTCACGCTGTTGCTAACTTCCTGGAGTAGTGATGAAGGGCCAAATGTTGCATTAGATAAATTTTCAAAAGAGCTGGATTCAAAAGAAGCAGATGCTCTTATTGGGGTTATAAAGAATCTAGATAATTTGGATAGAAAAACAGCCCTGGGAAATCTAAGGGGAATGCACAATATGTTTGTTAAATCACAAATAGAAAATTACAGAAGGAAGAGAAAAATTACAACTGATTTGTTGGGAATTCCAATAAAAGTCACGCATTTTGTCATTATTCTTAACTTTTTAGTATTAATCGTAACTATGGTAACTGTTATATTGAAATCTTCCCGTATGTAGTTATCTATTTAATTCTATTGGAGGGGGTGAAATAAATAAACACCTCACTTAGTACCTTTATGAAAATTGCTATAACTGCAATCTGTATCAGTGCTTTAATATTTGGGGTTATGTATGTTTCCATGAGCGGGATTGCCGATACAGTTTCGAATTACATTTCAAAAAGTTAATTAGGTCTTCCTTTTTCATGTGTGATGTTAAAAGGCAAGCAAAAATTATATTTATCCAATACGGAGGAATGAATCATGGATCAACCACTATCAACATTCTTAAAAATAGCAGTTACTGTAATTTCAATTCAAGCGAATATGCCGAAAGATAAATAAAACTCTATGAAACAATCTATTGGCACTTTTATGATTATGGCTGCTACCGTGATTATTATGGTGTCTCTCATATTCGGAGTTTCCTATACTGCTTTGAAGGATAAAAGTGATTATCATAAAAATATGTTACAAAATGAGCATCAATTAAAAAATAAATAAATCATTTTTGGAGGAATTTAAAACATGAACCAAACATTGTCTACATTCTTAAAAATTGCAGTTACCGTAATTTCAATCAGTGCCTTTTTATTTGTCTTAGGTTATAACATGGTCAACTCTGAAGCAACTGCATACAAAACTAAGGTAACCGGTATCCAAGCGAATATGCCGAAAGATAAATAAAAGTCTATGAAATAATCTATTGGCACTTTTATGATTATGGCTGCTACCGTGATATTATGGTGTCTCTCATATTCGGAGTTTCCAATACTACTTTGAAGAATAAAAGTGATTATCATAAAAATATGTTACAAAATGAGCATCAATTAAAAAATAAATAAATCATTTTTGGAGGAATTTAAAACATGAACCGTAAGCCCGAATTATAAAAAATAAGCGCACCTTTCGGTACGCATCACGAATAGCCGTAAATCCCGATTTTTTTCAATCGAATTTACGGCTTATTTCAATTTTTGCCCACATTCGGCCTGAATCACTTTTGACCAGGGCATGTATTGATCTAAAATTTCAGGTTTTTGATGGATGCCAAGATTGGGCAGATCCGTCAAAAGTTTCTTCAAGTATTCGTAGAAATCTACACCGTTACTTTTGGCAGTTTCTGCGATACTGAGACAAATGGCGTTCGCTTTTGCGCCGGCTTCACTGACTGAGAAAAGCCAGTTTTTTCTCCCCACGACGTTAGGGCGGATGGCGTTTTCAGCGGGATTATTATCGATTTCAACGCGCCCGTCGTTCAGGTATGCTCTAAGTCCATTTGCCCTGTTCAATGTATATTCAGCTGCTTTCGCCAGCGCATTTTTTCCATAGAATGGTGACGTTTCAACCCATTCAAGGAATTTATCTACAATTGGCTTCGAATATTTCTGGCGTTTTTTTCTTCGCTTACTCGGAGACAAATGTTTAAATTTCCTTTCAAGACGGTATAAATCGTCACAAAAGCTCACACCTATACGGCCATTTTTGCTATCCGCCTTCAGCCAATAACGGCGAACGTGGGCCCAACAATTTGCGAAAGTAACGCCTTCCAACTTGCCATAGGCAGAATAACCATCGCAAATAATCGTTCCTGAAAAGCCTTCAATGAATCCTTCAAGGACGGATCGGGCTCGCGATAATGCACTATGAAAGAGAGTTATTGGTGGTCCTTGGCAAGGAACACTTCGAGACACCCAATTATAAGCATTGGTTTGACCCGATTTACCATCGGAACGGTGGAGTATTTGTCCATATGTTTCATCAATATGTAAAAGCGATTTATTCATCATCAAATCTTTCATTCTTTCATAAATAGGCAATAGCCAATCGTGTGATGCACGAATGACCCAATTCGAAAGATTCTTATCGTTGGTATTCAGGCCGTAACGATCCCATTCCTTAACCTGGCGGTAAAGGGGGAGGTATTGCGCAAATTTATCATAGATGACTTTGGCAAGCACGCTAGGGCTTGCGATGCTACGTTGAATGGCAGGCTGCGGTGCCTTACCACGTTTAATTTGGGCTTTTTGAAATGAATCACCTTTACAATTTTTACATTCATAAGCATGTTCTATGTGTTGGACTTTCTTCATTTTTGCGGGAATAAATTCTGCTTCTTCGCGCACGATTGTACTTCCAATTTCAATCATTTGTCCCTGGCAACAGTCACATTGTATATTTTCTGGATGATAGTGAAATGCTTCAACTTCGATATCATCTCGTAATGAATCATTTCGTTTTTTCTTTTTAATAGTTCGAACAACAGTATAAGAAATGGTCTGTTGGCTTTGTTCTTCTGTGTGCTCAGATTCGCTAAAAGACGGGTCATCATCAAATAATGACGATTGCCCTTCTGGTGCGTTATATCTTGATTTTTCAGTTTTAGAACCATATAAGAGTTTTGTTAAGTGCCGAAGTTGTTGCGTTAACGCTTCGTTCTGTTTCAACGATTGATCCAATTTTTTTGATAGCTCCTGGTTTTGTTGATTCGAATGAGCCAACTGCTCTTCGAGCAATCGAATTACTCTATCAAATTGATTTTCATTCGTAGAAGAAGTATTCGCCACATCATTCACCACTTTTCGTTCGGATTCACTTCTTTTATTATAACGAGTTCGAACAGTGGAATAAAGATAAAATGAAGGGCTTTAACGAATTTAGAAGGCACCTTTTGGTGACTGCTGAATCGCCTTTGGCTGCTGGATAGATAACCCCTCGAGGAGCCACCTGAGCTCCTTTTGAGAGAGATTCCGTACTTCGTTTTCATCCTTTGGCCATTGGAGTTTTCCGTTATCCAAACGTTTATATAGCATGGCGAAGCCATCACCGTCGAAATATAAGCATTTATAGCGATCTTTACTCCATCCTGAAAACAAGAAAATGGAATCCCCGTATGGATCCAATTCAAAGGAATCTTGAATTAATGTGGCTAGTCCGTCAATACCTTTTCTCATATCAGTTTTACCGCAAATGATGTAAATATTTTTTACGCTAGTAAAATCGTGTTTCACGGATTTTTCAACTCCCTCATAACCGTTTGGATGATGTGCTCATCTACGCCGTTGAAGAAGGAGATTTCGGCGTTGCCGGTTTTGATCGTGCAAGTAGGATTTGGAGAAATCACTACTGGATTTGGTGCAGAAGTATTTTTGTTTTCGGAATGTAATGTAACGGGGACGATTGTGAGTTTTTGCTGCGGCATATGAAAAAGCACCTCCTTAAATTGATACGTTGATCATACCAGGAGGTGCTGCTGTTTTTATATGCGTTGTTTGAATACGGGCTTACCATGAACCAAACATTGTCTACATTCTTAAAAATTGCAGTTACTGTAATTTCAATCAGTGCCTTTTTATTTGTCTTAGGTTATAACATGGTCAACACTGAAGCAGGTGCTTATAAAGCTAAAATTAGCAGCATGCAAACGAATATGCCAAGTGATAAATAAAAACACTTGTGTTTATATGGGGAGAGGGGATACCCCTCTCTTGTCATACAAAAAGGAGTCTGGTAATCGTGTCTAAAACATTGGGTGAATGGATGACTCTATTTATTGTGATTAATATTATGTTTGCTCCCATTCTTTCCTATTTAGATAGTCTACATCGAGAGGCTGTTGAAGTGGTATTAACAGAAGGGGCAAAGAAAGCGGCAATAGAGGGCCAATTTACGCCATCGATCATTCAGGGAATGAAGGATTCATTAGTAAAGAACTATAACTTTGATGAAACTAAAATTAAAATTCAAGCTACACAATCGTTAACTCATAGAAATCAATATTTAGAAGCAAGTATTGAAGCTCCAAGAAGTTTTATTTTTATTTTGGATATTTTTAATCAGGGCCCAAGTACTTTTAAAAAGGAAACTAAAATTTTAAGTGAATATATTAACTAGGAGTTGTCCAGATGGCAACAACTTTACGTACTATATTGTTTATTCTTCTTTATGCCTTTATTACGCAGCTACAGTTTAATTTAGATGCTGACAAAACTGCAACCAGGCAAGTGAAAAATACTTTAGAACTAGCTGTTCATGATGCTAGTTTAGCTATATTACCTGAATCAATCTCTGAAGGAAAAATCGTTTTTGATCAGATAGTTGCAACTTCTAATTTTAAAAAAAGTTTGGAAGTTAATCTATCCGTAACTAGTACTTCAGGAAATATTTTTAATCCAACTGAAAATTCTTTTTTTAAACATGATTTACAAGTTGTAGAACTTGAATTTATCGATGATAGCGTACCAAGAACTTATCCTTTCGTGTACTACAATTCTAAATATAAGATTATCGAAAATGTAGATGGTCCATGTATTATAGCAGTATTAACAACCGAAAGCCCCCGCTGGTTTAAAGGAGATACTTCTCTAATAAGACAAGCAGCGGTTTATGAATATAAAAAATAACTCTTTTTTAAAATCCTAATAAATTTAATTACTCCCAATAAATTTAATAAATGGCCTCAAAAAACTATATACATAGAAACTGCAAACGCTTATACTAAAACTAGTAACATTTTCCTTGTTTTTTTTTGCAACCTTTTCTTAGGTTAGCAGTTTGACAGTAAACTATTGAGGTCTTTGGGATCATGGAGAAGTAAACACATTCTATTTGTGTGTTTATTATCTATTGCTCCTAAAGGCCTTTTTTGTTGGAAAGGAGTAATAAAAATGAAAACAGTTTAAGAGAATTTCAAAAATTTAGTGGGGGCAATTGTGATTAAATTCAAAATTAGGATTTCAAATGGAGGAAAATAAAATGAAGACAAACAAATTTCAATCAATCAAGTATTCAAAAAAATTACAAGCACTTGCGTTAACTGGAATAGTAGCATTTTCTACAATATTTACAGTAGGAGGGGAAGCTTCAGCAAATACAGACTCAACATCTACTAAATGCGATATTACCATTACCCAAGGAGTACACACTTTACAAAATCCCGCTCAAGCTACAGGAGTTTGTAAAGATCTTGTTACGGGTTATTATCGTCCAGGAGATCAATATTTTCCCTCTAAATATGTAATCAGTGGATTAATAAATAAAACTGTTGACTATGATGGACAGATATTTGAAATGGCGACTCCTCAATACTCTCAAATATTTTTGACCGTTCATACCACTAATAATGGAGGTCAACCTAATCCAGAACAATCATCTAAAGGATGGGTTAAAGAAAATGGTCAATGGGTCTATTACAATTCACAAGGTAATAAACATACTGGATGGTTATATGTAAACTCTAAGTGGTATTTCTTGGACACGAAAGGCATTATGCGTACAGGATGGATTTATGATAAAGCTTGGTACTATCTAGCATCCAGTGGTGAAATGGCAACTGGATGGCAAAAAGTAAATGGTACTTGGTATTATCTAGCATCTAATGGGGTAATGAAAACTGGGTGGCAAATAGTAAATGGTACTTGGTATTACCTTGTTGGTTCAGGTGCTATGAAAACCGGTTGGTTATTAGATGGGAATGACTGGTACTATCTAGCATCCAGTGGAGCAATGAAAACTGGGTGGCAACTAGTTAATGGAAAATGGTATTACTTATACAGCAACGGTGAAATGGCATCAAATACAAAAATCGGAAACTATTATCTGGACCGAAGTGGTGCCTGGATTCGTTAATTATTTTTAAATAAAACGGAGGGGTGTCATGCGCTTACATGTAAGACGGTCTAAAAAGACCGTCTTTTCTTATTTAATGCTAGTAATGTTATTAATGAATAGTTATATTAATCCTTTTCTTAACACTATTCAACATGTTCAAGCAGCTGTAGCCAATGGTTGGGAGCAAAAAAGTGACGGTTCATGGTATTACTACGTAAACAGTAAAGCTGTGACAGGTTGGTATTCTGTAGGTGGAAAATGGTACTTTTTCGATATGAATACAGGAGCAATGAAAACTGGTTGGCTTTCTGACAAGGGCTATTGGTACTATTTAGATTCTGTTAACGGAGACATGAAAACTGGTTGGCAGTTTATAACAGGTGAATGGTATTATCTTAATACTTCGGGTGTTATGCAGACAGGTTGGATATTCCTCGATAGCCGTTGGTATTACCTTCATGATAGCGGTACGATGGCAAGCGATGAATGGGTGACTGATGATTCAGGTGAGCCGTATTTCTTCACCCCTAGTGGTGGCTACAAGAAATGGTCAACACTACCAGGTGGTAGGAAAAGTTACTCATTTGAATCAGGTGCTAAACTTGTATATGATGTATACTCTAAGACTTACTCAGGTAAAGGGTACAATATCGAAACAAGAAACGGTAAGCCAAGTATAGTCTTTAAAGGATGGGCTATAATATTTGGGCATAAAACACATACTGCTTCTAATAATTCCACTTACATAGTGGCGCAAAATACAAAAAACCCCAAAAAAATATTTGGTTATAACACTACGAAGCAAAATTGGTCAGCAACAGAAGATGTAGAGTACAACAAAAGTTTATCAACAGCCACAACTGTGTGGAATCAGTGCCCAAGTAGCACAACTAATACTAACAATTCAGTTTGTAATATGCTGTATGACTATGTGGGGTTTGAAGTAGCTATCCCTTTAAGTGACTTGTTTCCAGAACCCACTACTCCGGATGAATGGAAACTATACATTGTAAAGCGCGTAGATGATACGGTTTTATGGGATACATTAATATTACCGTTTAATCTAGCTTCACAGAATTATAGTCAAGGAAAAATAGATTTAAAGAGTGAAGTAGATGCAACAACATTAAGAATGATTGGGACGAATGTTTATAAACGAACTACTCCGAATACAACAAACGGAACAGGATACTTTATTACTGGTCAGGATTATACTGCTATAGATTCAAATGAGGATAATACAGCTGTATGGTATGGAGTTAATGATCCAGTAACTAGCTCCAAAAGATGGTCTTCATCTGTATACTGGCTTTTTGGAGGATCTCAAGCTGTTATTAAATATACACCTGCCTTTAAACCTCCTGTTGCCAATTTCGATGTTTCGCCAAACCCATTGTTTAATGATACGCTTGCAACCTTTACCAATAAATCTACTGATCCTCAAGGGTATAAATTAACCTATCAGTGGTGGTACATGAAGCCAGGAACATCTAATTGGGTTGAATTCTCCTCAGCAAAAGATCCGAGTATGGTACTTAATCAGAAAGGGAATTGGAGAATCTTTCTTCGGGCTACCAATGAAAAAGGTATGTTCAATGATATTGAAAAGACAGTGACTGTACAAAATCGAGCCCCAATTGCCGATTTTATATGGACCCCTAGCACGATCTTTTATGACACAAATGTTGCATTTACAAATACATCGACAGACCCTGATGGTGACCCGCTTACTTATAAATGGGAGTATCAACAACCTGGAAGTTCAACGTGGACTAGCTTTTCGACAACTAAAGATACTAATCGAATTTTCAATATTCAAGGAGACTGGAATATTCGCTTGACGGTTTCGGATGGAACAGCCAGCCATTCGGTCACAAAAGTTTTAACAGTGGGCAATCGGCCGCCAATAGCGAATTTTAGTTTTAGTCCCACTACCATTTATAATGATACGACAGTGACGTTCACAAATAGTTCCACGGATCCTGACGGTGACGCTCTTACTTATAAATGGGAGTATCAACAGCCTGGAAGTTCAACGTGGACTAGCTTTTCGACAGCTAAAGATCCTAGTCAGGTTTTCAACATTAAAGGGGATTGGAATATCCGGTTAACTGTTTCAGATGGAACCGCCAGTCATTCTATTACAAAAATTCTAACAGTAGGCAATCGTCCACCAATAGCGAATTTTAGTTTTAGTCCCACTACCATTTATAATGATACGACAGTGACGTTCACAAATAGTTCAGCTGATCCTGACGGTGACGCTCTTACTTATAAATGGGAGTATCAACAGCCTGGAAGTTCAACGTGGACTAGCTTTTCGACAGCTAAAGATCCTAGTCAGGTTTTCAACATTAAAGGGGATTGGAATATCCGGTTGACTGTTTCAGATGGAACCGCCAGTCATTCTGTTACAAAAAATCTAACAGTAGGCAATCGTCCACCAATAGCGAATTTTAGTTTTAGTCCCACTACCATTTATAATGATACGACAGTGACGTTCACAAATAGTTCAGCTGATCCTGACGGTGACGCTCTTACTTATAAATGGGAGTATCAACAGCCTGGAAGTTCAACGTGGACTAGCTTTTCGACAGCTAAAGATCCTAGTCAGGTTTTCAACATTAAAGGAGACTGGAATATTCGCTTGACGGTTTCAGATGGAACCGCCAGTCATTCTGTTACAAAAAATCTAACAGTGGACAATCGGCCGCCAGTAGCGAATTTTAGTTTTAATCCCACAACCATTTATAATGATACGACAGTAACATTCACAAATAGTTCCATGGACCTTGACGGTGATTCACTTACTTATAAATGGGAGTATCAACAACCGGGCAGCTCAATATGGACTAGCTTTTCGACAACTAAAGATACTAGCAAACTATTTAATATTAAAGGTAATTGGAATATTCGCTTGACAGCTTCAGATGGAACCGCCAGTCACTCTGTCACTAAAGTTTTAACAGTAGGCAATCGTTCGCCAGTAGCGAATTTTAGTTATAGCCCAGCTACCATTTATAATGATACGACAGTGACGTTCACAAATAGTTCCACGGACCCTGACGGTGATCCACTTACCTACAGCTGGGAGTATCAACAGCCTGGCAGCTCAACATGGACTAGCTTTTCTACAGCTAAAGATACTAGCAAACTATTTAATATTAAAGGTAATTGGAACATTCGTTTGACAGCTTCAGATGGAATAGTTAGCCATTCTGTCATAAAAGTTTTACCAGTGGGTAATCGTTCACCAATAGCGAATTTTAGTTACAGTCCCACTACCATTTATAATGATACGACAGTAACGTTCACAAATAGTTCTACTGACTCTGATGGTGATATTTTAACCTACAACTGGGAGTATCAACAGCCTGGAAGTTTAACATGGACAAGCTTTTCGACAGCTAAAGATCCTAGTCGAATTTTCAATATTAAAGGAGACTGGAATATTCGCTTGACAGCTTCAGATGGAATAGTTAGCCATTCTGTCACAAAAGTTTTACCAGTGGGTAATCGTTCACCAATAGCGAATTTTAGTTTCAATCCCACTACCATTTATAATGATACGACAGTAACGTTCACAAATAGTTCTACTGACCCTGATGGTGATATTTTAACCTACAAATGGGAGTACCAACAGCCTGGAAGTTTAACATGGACTAGCTTTTCGACAGCTAAAGATCCTAGTCGAATTTTCAATATTCAAGGAGACTGGAATATTCGCTTGACGGTTTCGGATGGAACAGCCAGCCATTCTGTCACAAAAGTTTTAACAGTGGGCAATCGGCCGCCAATAGCGAATTTTAGTTTTAGCCCTAGCACCATTTATAATGATACGACAGTGACGTTCACAAATAGTTCCACTGACCCTGACGGTGACGCTCTTACTTATAAATGGGAGTATCAACAGCCTGGAAGTTCAACGTGGACTAGCTTTTCGACAGCTAAAGACACTAGTCGGATTTTCAATATTAAAGGAGACTGGGATATTCGCTTAACTGTTTCAGATGGAGCCGCTAGTCATTCTGTTACAAATAAACTTACGGTGCAAAATCGTCCACCGATAGCGGATTTTATCTGGAGTCCAACAACGATTTTTAACGACACAAATGTTACATTTGCCAATAAATCAATTGACTCTGACGGTGACGTACTTACTTATAAGTGGGAGTATCAACAGCCTGGAAGTTTAACATGGACTAGCTTTTCGACAGCTAAAGATCCTAGTCGAACTTTCAACATTAAAGGAGACTGGAATATTCGCTTGACGGTTTCAGATGGAACAGCCAGCCATTCTGTTACAAATAAACTTATGGTGCAAAATCGTCCACCGATAGCGGATTTTATCTGGAGTCCAACAACGATTTTTAACGACACAAATGTTACATTTGCCAATAAATCAATTGACTCTGACGGTGACGTACTTACTTACAAATGGGAGTATCAACAGCCTGGAAGTTTAACATGGACAAGCTTTTCTACAGCTAAAGATCCTAGTCGAACTTTCAACATTAAAGGAGACTGGAATATTCGCTTGACGGTTTCGGATGGAACAGCCAGCCATTCGGTCACAAAAGTTTTAACAGTGGGCAATCGGCCGCCAATAGCGAATTTTAGTTTTAGTCCCACTACCATTTATAATGATACAACAGTAACGTTCACAAATAGTTCCACGGACCTTGACGGTGACCCACTTACTTATAAATGGGAATATCAACAACCGGGCAGCACAACGTGGACTAGCTTTTCTACAACTAACGCACCTAATAAGGTATTTAACGTTAAAGGTAATTGGAATATTCGTTTGACTGCATCAGATGGAACCGCTAGTCATTCTGTTACCAAGGTCTTAACGGTAGGAAACAGACCACCATCTCCTGGATTTAACACGAATAAAGATTCTTATATAGTTAATGAACAGGTAAATATAACGTCTAATGCTTTTGATCCGGATAATGACCCGATAACTTATAATTATGTGGTGATTAAACCAGATGGACAAAAACTGACCTTTAATACAGCTAATCCATCCTTTACCGCCTCTATAATAGGCGTTTATACTATTACTCAAACTGTCACCGACCCGTATAATGAATCAAGCTCGGTATCCAAAACTATTAAAGTAATAAACACTGTTCCTTCAATAACATTAACGTACAATCCGGACCAACCGTTTGAGGGTGACACAGTTAATATATGTGTAAAGGTAAAGGACCCAGATGGGCAGAAATTAGATGTAAAGTTATTTATCAAAGAAGAAGGTTCAATCGAAATACTAGTAATGACAAAATTACAGGTACTAACAGATACAGAGCATTGTTATAGCTTTGTAACTAAATCTAAGAAATATGAAATACGAGCAACTGTTTTAGATGGATATGATAGTGCCGAAACAACAACTTGGTTTTACTCGAAAGCTTTGACTATAAAAGGGCATGTTGACCACACACCTGAGTGGTTGTCGAAGCATCAATCTTTAGGAAATTCTCCAGAACAATTTTATAGTGGAGAAAAGTTCTTATTAGCTGCTGACACATCACCATATCCTATAGTTTATGTAAAGAGTACTCTTAAAGCTTCACAAGCCGATGGTCAATCTATTGTTAGGACTGTAGATTTAAGCAAACTTGCAAATGTTCTTTTTAAAGGGGAACTTTATGATGAGAATTTCTTAAATTATCCTACCAATATTCAAAAAGGACCTGCTTCTTTTGAATTTGAAGTAAAATATAGTAATGGAATAATAAAAAAGGATACTGTTCCAATCGAAATAGTTGATAATGTTCTCGAAGTTTACCGATTCCATAGAAAGTATTAATCTTTATAAACCATTAATCAAGGACCGATTTCTCTAGTAATAAATAGAGCAATCGGTCTTTTAAATTTAATTTGCACAGATTCTTCAAGCCCCCGCTGGTTAAAGGAGACTGCGCTCTAATTAGACAAGCAGCGGTTTATGAATATAAAAAAAGCAATTGTACAAATAGAGATTATGGCAGACTCATTTGAAGCTTATAGACTTCGTAGTACTTTCTGAATTGAGAAGTGTTACTCTTTGAGTAACCTATTTTTATTTTCAAGTTAGCCCCATAAAGTAATTATTGGTAACGAATAAATATATTAAATTGAGTAATAGCCCCCTTATAATTTTCACCTTTAGAACGGATGTTCCGATTATCATTAAGCTACTTTGCAAGTATAATAGTATTAGTAAAATTTCCAGTTAATAGTATGTTTATTCATTTAAATTTAGTGTATTGAATTTTGTTAAAGAAATGAAAATTTTAATACTATACACTAATTAATTGTGAAAATCTACAGTATAGAGAGATTATTTATTTACAATAAAGATAACTAAAAGACTAAAATGGGGTTATGAATTATGTTGGAAGTGATAAATATAATGAAAACATATTTTATTAAGAAATTATATTTTCCTGGAGAGAATAATTTACTAGTTGAATTGGTAACCGTGACAGAGGAAACAATAGAGAATATTAATAATGTTCAAGTGGTATCACCTGATAATCTTGCATCATCAATCAGAGAAATTAAATCAGAAAACTTAAATCCAGCAGAACTTCAAGAATCCAAAATATATATAACAAGGGAACAAGCTCAACAACTTTCTAATTTAGTTGATGATCAGTACGCTTTCCTTAATTTTGCAAAATCTCTATTTTAATACTTGTATTACATATCCATAGAATGGTAAAATTTAAGCATAGATTTTTTTGTTTTTTTGTTTTTTTGTAGCATCTATGCTGCGGTTACCTATTAAACTTCAGAGGCCTTTGGGCTTAGTCTTTAAAAGCATATTTATTATGCGAATCAGACTATGCCCAAGGGCCTTTTTTGCGTTCTGGGAGGTGGTTTTGGAAGAATAATTGTTTAAGGGTTAAGTAGTTTAAGAAACTTTAAGAAAGAGGGCTGGTAACATGGGCACATGCTGTTGTTGTCTTGAACAATGTGATAAGGACAATTCTTATTATTTTGTAATGGGGTATGTATATTGTTCTGAGAATTGTTTAGAAAAGAAGTTGGGAGAGAAGCTCGATGTTTAAAATCACTTGTTTTGCTCCTGTGGAGCCTGAACAATTAGAAAAAGCATTAAAAGGAATTCATTTTAAAACTGTTAAGAATGGATTTGAATGGAGAATGGATGGAAATACCGTAAGCCCGTATTCAAACAACGCATATAAAAACAGCAGCACCTCCTGGTATGATCAACGTATCAATTTAAGGAGGTGCTTTTTCATATGCCGCAGCAAAAACTCACAATCGTCCCCGTTACATTACATTCCGAAAACAAAAATACTTCTGCACCAAATCCAGTAGTGATTTCTCCAAATCCTACTTGCACGATCAAAACCGGCAACGCCGAAATCTCCTTCTTCAACGGCGTAGATGAGCACATCATCCAAACGGTTATGAGGGAGTTGAAAAATCCGTGAAACACGATTTTACTAGCGTAAAAAATATTTACATCATTTGCGGTAAAACTGATATGAGAAAAGGTATTGACGGACTAGCCACATTAATTCAAGATTCCTTTGAATTGGATCCATACGGGGATTCCATTTTCTTGTTTTCAGGATGGAGTAAAGATCGCTATAAATGCTTATATTTCGACGGTGATGGCTTCGCCATGCTATATAAACGTTTGGATAACGGAAAACTCCAATGGCCAAAGGATGAAAACGAAGTACGGAATCTCTCTCAAAAGGAGCTCAGGTGGCTCCTCGAGGGGTTATCTATCCAGCAGCCAAAGGCGATTCAGCAGTCACCAAAAGGTGCCTTCTAAATTCGTTAAAGCCCTTCATTTTATCTTTATTCCACTGTTCGAACTCGTTATAATAAAAGAAGTGAATCCGAACGAAAAGTGGTGAATGATGTGGCGAATACTTCTTCTACGAATGAAAATCAATTTGATAGAGTAATTCGATTGCTCGAAGAGCAGTTGGCTCATTCGAATCAACAAAACCAGGAGCTATCAAAAAAATTGGATCAATCGTTGAAACAGAACGAAGCGTTAACGCAACAACTTCGGCACTTAACAAAACTCTTATATGGTTCTAAAACTGAAAAATCAAGATATAACGCACCAGAAGGGCAATCGTCATTATTTGATGATGACCCGTCTTTTAGCGAATCTGAGCACACAGAAGAACAAAGCCAACAGACCATTTCTTATACTGTTGTTCGAACTATTAAAAAGAAAAAACGAAATGATTCATTACGAGATGATATCGAAGTTGAAGCATTTCACTATCATCCAGAAAATATACAATGTGACTGTTGCCAGGGACAAATGATTGAAATTGGAAGTACAATCGTGCGCGAAGAAGCAGAATTTATTCCCGCAAAAATGAAGAAAGTCCAACACATAGAACATGCTTATGAATGTAAAAATTGTAAAGGTGATTCATTTCAAAAAGCCCAAATTAAACGTGGTAAGGCACCGCAGCCTGCCATTCAACGTAGCATCGCAAGCCCTAGCGTGCTTGCCAAAGTCATCTATGATAAATTTGCGCAATACCTCCCCCTTTACCGCCAGGTTAAGGAATGGGATCGTTACGGCCTGAATACCAACGATAAGAATCTTTCGAATTGGGTCATTCGTGCATCACACGATTGGCTATTGCCTATTTATGAAAGAATGAAAGATTTGATGATGAATAAATCGCTTTTACATATTGATGAAACATATGGACAAATACTCCACCGTTCCGATGGTAAATCGGGTCAAACCAATGCTTATAATTGGGTGTCTCGAAGTGTTCCTTGCCAAGGACCACCAATAACTCTCTTTCATAGTGCATTATCGCGAGCCCGATCCGTCCTTGAAGGATTCATTGAAGGCTTTTCAGGAACGATTATTTGCGATGGTTATTCTGCCTATGGCAAGTTGGAAGGCGTTACTTTCGCAAATTGTTGGGCCCACGTTCGCCGTTATTGGCTGAAGGCGGATAGCAAAAATGGCCGTATAGGTGTGAGCTTTTGTGACGATTTATACCGTCTTGAAAGGAAATTTAAACATTTGTCTCCGAGTAAGCGAAGAAAAAAACGCCAGAAATATTCGAAGCCAATTGTAGATAAATTCCTTGAATGGGTTGAAACGTCACCATTCTATGGAAAAAATGCGCTGGCGAAAGCAGCTGAATATACATTGAACAGGGCAAATGGACTTAGAGCATACCTGAACGACGGGCGCGTTGAAATCGATAATAATCCCGCTGAAAACGCCATCCGCCCTAACGTCGTGGGGAGAAAAAACTGGCTTTTCTCAGTCAGTGAAGCCGGCGCAAAAGCGAACGCCATTTGTCTCAGTATCGCAGAAACTGCCAAAAGTAACGGTGTAGATTTCTACGAATACTTGAAGAAACTTTTGACGGATCTGCCCAATCTTGGCATCCATCAAAAACCTGAAATTTTAGATCAATACATGCCCTGGTCAAAAGTGATTCAGGCCGAATGTGGGCAAAAATTGAAATAAGCCGTAAATTCGATTGAAAAAAATCGGGATTTACGGCTATTCGTGATGCGTACCGAAAGGTGCGCTTATTTTTTATAATTCGGGCTTACGAAATACCTTTCGGATTGAACCTTTTGTAAATCAACCGAGAGACAGTCTGAAAGGTTATCGTGTATTTTTTGATGGGTATATACATGGAGGTTCTTATCTCTTTGATTTATCTTTAGGTTGTTTGGGAGCTGAAGTAACAGGTGTAGAATACATCCTGGAACACCGTACAATGAAAAATCACGATTGGATGAATGACCTTATGAAAAGGCCAAGTTATCAAATGATAGATGCAAGAGGATTGTTTGTGAAGCAAGGAGTAGGAGTTATCTTAGTCAATGATTCTGTAACTCTACAGTTGCGCAGCCAAAAAGGTAAAAAACTAATAATGGTGGACGCTATCAAAAAGATCGATTTTCTCCGGGAAGAACTTGTGCCGGTTGAATTCGATCTTTTCTCGTTCCAGGAGGAAATCGCATGATAATAGAGTTTTATACAGGTATGGATAACCAATTCATTGTTTCAGAAAACAAGCTTTTTAGAAATGGAGAAGTAATTGCTGAAGGCACGATCCAGATACATCAACTACTGATGCATGAGCCAGCTTGGTTCATTGTTGAAATAGGTGAAGAAAATCCACCGCAATTTTTAAAGACGGATAGAGTTTCTGCAGTTTTGCCAAATAATGAATTTTTTAACAGTCAGAGATGTACACGAAAAGAGTTCAAATTATCTTTTCTAGCTCAGATTCAAGACGAATGGGTCAAGAGCGAAAAAATGATTTCTGCAGTTAACGAAAATCATGCACATCAATTACTTAAAGTACTGTATTACGGGACAGACATATGCTCTATCTCTGTAACTTCAGATTTTATTACTCCAACAACAATTCTTGTTTAAGTGAAAGGATGATTATTAATGTCTGAATCAAAAAAAATAGACTTCAAAAACCAATTTAATCGAAACCACAAACTCTTGATACAAATGATAAAAAAGCAGGGACAATTCATTAAGTTATCAAGTGAGTTAGGTTATTTGTATTTAGTTGAAGTCGGGGTACATGCAGGACAAGCCATCTCCCCTGAGGTAGGTTTGAAAGCCGGTAAATTAAATATCATTGATGTTGTCCCAGCAGCATTATAGGAGGTATTTGTATGAGAAAAACTATTTATAGAGTGTTAACCAATCAAAATAATATAAATCAAGAGTTCCTCATTAGCCATGATTGTTTGCCGGCATTTGTCCAACAAAATAAGGATTGTATTAACTTCCAAGTAATGCAAGGCGGGAGCTTGGTCATAAATGTAGAAAATTCAACTATTACACATTGTAACGGTCTCCTATCGGATACTGAATTAGATAATTCTCTAATCGGTTTGGGTGACCTCCTTAAATTGTATAAAGTTACACAGGAAGAAATTTCGCTTGAAACCTATTGGATTTACTCAACAAGCGAAGAACAGGCCAGGAGAGATTTTTTAGAATGGTCAGTATTTGTACCTCTTGAAGTCTCACTTGTAGCTTAATGGACCTTCCTGGGAATTAAATAACTACTGAATGGAGGAAACTCAATGCCAACAATTTGTAGAGCTTTTCTTATCAATGATGGGGGAACCACAGAATTCATTGTAAATTTCACCAATCTTGCTATTTTTGTTCAAGAACATATTAACGTTAGCAATATCGTAGTCATTGGATCATTCGATAACTATTTTGTTCTTAGCGTTAAAAAAGGGAAGATTGAAAATTGCTCGGATTCTGCGGTTAAAAAAGTAATTGTAACAGAACTGAGTGCAGTAAATTACATTAATCGTCCAATACTGCACTCATATAAAGGATTCGCTCAATGCCAGAGTGTTAGAACCGTAAATATAGCCTCTACCTCTCTTATGAGGGCAAAAGAGGATTTTGAAAAATGGACTAACGCCCCGTTAAGGAATCTAATTAAAATTGCTTAAAGTCCTTTTATAATTCTCCCTTTCTAGTGGGGATCATCTAAAAAATGACTCCCCGATACTAGATTGTGGAGTCTTATGAGGTGAATAAATGGCGAAGAGCACACAAAAGAAAGTAAAAAAATCAGCAGCTGCCGAACTTATGGAAAAATTCATTGAGGATGGAAAGTATCCAGAATTGAAGCAGTCTGAGGTTAAAATAAAAAGACTCACGACATCGGTTAAGGAAAAGCTGGAAAAATCCGATTCTAAACGTCATGAATTTAAGGAATTTGACATGGTTGGAAGGTTTACCGCAAAAAAGGTATATGAGACTGACTATATTGGATTGAACGAATATTTGTATGATGTTGGCTTATTGCTACAGGTTGTTGAAATTGATAACAAAGCTATCCAAAGCAATGAGTTATATATGGATATGATCCAGGATTTTAAGCTTCCTGATACCTTTTATTTAAAACCCAATTTCAATAAGGTCGGAAAGGAACTGAACAAAATTCCTTCTTCTTTTGAAATAGCGGAACATTGGTGCATTAATGACTTGGTAAAAGAATTGGCCATACTAAAACCTAAGGTTAAACAATTAAATAGCGAATATGACCATCTCAAACGCAGGTTATTGAGATTGCCTGAATTCCAAAATTTAATTACCAATCCAAAGCTAATACGAGAACCTATCCCCCATAAATTCGGGAGTCTTTCTTTAATTGCCAATCAATCAAAATATGACATCCCCGCTATATACGATTATATAGGGGAGTGGATGCTTATTGAGTATGGTAAACCCAGTTCAGAGCTTATCGACCGTTTTATTTTGACCGGCACTATCTCCAAAAAGGATATCGAACAATTCAGGCGAGTCGTGGATATTAGACTGGAATTTTCGGTCATGACCTTAGAGGATGAAAAGAAGATCCTTGAAATGATGGATAACAAAAATCGTACAACTACCGCTAATCGGGTGGGAGCATAGGAGGATAACATTCTGAACGTAAACCTCTGCTAAAAAACTTGTAGAGGTTTTTTCATTACGTTTAAGTGTTAATTAAAACAATAATTTTAGACTTTATAAATTAATAGATTTAAGGGGGGTATATCCTCTGCTAAATTATTTTAGCGGGGGATTTCCCCCTAATTTAGCAGATGGACAACTTTTATGGATATTACACAGCAAGTTAAAGAGGCAATTAAGCAAAATTATCTTACTGATGAGCGGAAACAGGTAGTTCTTTTCAGCGGAGGGAAAGATAGTTCATATCTTCTTACTTTATTTTGGGAAGCGCTACTTGAATTACCCGAACATTTAAGAACTAAGACCGTTTATGTTATGAATTCGGACACAGGTGTTGAGGCCCCCATCATGGCTGAATACGTTGACCGCACTCTCATGAAAATTGAGAGAAAGGCGGCTTTACAAGGCTTACCAATAGAAGTTGTACGAGTGAAACCAAGCATGAAGAACAATTTTTGGCACAAATTTTTGGGGCGTGGCTCCCTTATTTCAACTCCGAAAACCAAACATCATCCTTGCACTCATTGGTTAAAAATCGGTCCTACCCAGGATAAGTTTAAGGAGTGGATTGCGTCAGCTCCTGTTCGCATAGGGGAGGATAAATCAGTTATTACCTGTTACATGGGTGTTCGAAATGAAGAGGGGGCAAGGCGGAAAGCTTCAATCTCAAAGTTCCAGTTAAGTGAAGAATCCCTATGGGCTAATCATAGTGATTTTGATGAAATCATGTGTTTTCACGCGATAAAATTCGTTACAGCTGATGAGCTCTGGTTTGAACTTTTAAATCGAGGGACTTTACCCTTCGGTGTAACCGCTGTAAAACATTAAAATAAACCGGATTTCGTACAAAAAATACCGGATTAATTATTTAAAATTTATCGGATAAAATTCATAAATAACCGCACGAAATTCACTGTAAATAATTCGATGAACTAGTCTTTATGAGTGAAAGGGTTCTACAAAAATTTTATGCGAGAGACATATTTCTCTCGCTATCTTTTTGGAGGTAATTATGACCACTAAATCCCCAATAAGAATACCAAAGCCCTTTGAACAAGAAAGTATTACAGGTTATATCCAACGTACCGCGTTTGTTAACAACTATGAGAATGCAAATTGGATATATACTATAGCAGGTATTAAAAGGAATGTTAAGAAAGGTCCGTTTATTGAGGAAGATTTAATTTTGCTAGCCAATTTCTTTCAGGAAGATGCTGCTGAACTTAGAAAATTGACCTTTCTGAAGAATTTCCCCTCAAATAATCCTCTGCAGAAATACATATTCAAATATGGAATTACAACTCATTCAAAGTATTGTCCTCAGTGTTTTAATCAACAAAATTTTCATAATAAATATTGGGATGTTAGCTTTAACTTTGCTTGCTATAAGCACGGATTATTATTAATTGGCTATTGTCCTAATTGCAAAAAAGCGTTATCAAGTAAGTTACAACATATGAATTATTGTTTATGTGGTTTCCCATTAAAAGACTTACCTATTATTAAAATAGAAGATGATCATGCCGCTAATGGATTATTAATTGAAGATATTTTTGAGAGGAACGAAAATTCAAATGCGAGTGTGCTTTATACACTTTCAACCAATAGAATTCTCTTGTTTAATTATTTTCATCTTACAACAGCTATGTTATGAAAAGCATAATAAATGGTTTAGTATATCTTCAGATTTTAATAAAAGTAGTGAGTATTCAGAGTTAATTATTAGGGCATTTAAAATGTTTCAAAACTGGCCGTATTCTTATTATGAGTTTCTAGAGGAATTTGGACAGAAAAAGAAACGGAAGGATAGAAAAACAGGGCTTTCTACATATTTTGGTAGATACTACATACAACTATATTCTCAACTTAACAACCCGTGTTATGATTTTTTAAGAGATGGATTTGAGGACTATATAAAGGAGAATTTTTACAAAGTTTATTTTAGCAGATTATCAAATTTTAATGCTTCAAACGGTAGTACAAAATATATCTCCGGAAATGAAGCAAGTGAAATACTAAAAGTTAATTTAGATTATATACCAAAACTAATTAACCAAGATAAAATTAAAGGTCATATAGAGGTAGTAGGGAAACAAACTTTTATAAGTGTAGAATATAAGAGCCTTGTACAGTATAAACAATTAAAAGAATCTAGTTTAAAGCTAAAGGAAGTTGTTGCTCTGTTGGGGATAAATAGAAAACGAATTATAGAGTTGTTCAAGGGCAGTTTACTTGTAGGGTTTGAAGAAACAACACCTACTTTTAATTATATTTTCTTTAGTTCAAAATCAGTTTTTTATCTATTAGACCAATTTGAATACCAGTTCTCATTAGAAAAAAATAATAAAAAAGATTTAATTAGTTTTAATTCCTGTATTCGGACTTGGGGTTGCAGAAAGAGAAGCATTTGTGAGTTAGTAGAAAATATAGTATTAGGTAAAATCCGACCTATTGAAAAATCCCCTGGGATTGGATTAAATTCATATTTATTCTCAAAATCGGATATAGACAGATTAGCTGAAGATATTTTGAGGAATGAAATAAAAACTCATTATTCCTGTAAAGAAGTGTGTCTAGTTCTTAAAACAGAACATGCTATAGTAAAAAAGTGGATGGATAATGGTTTATTGAAATCTAAAAAGCTAAACAGAAAAAATGTAATTATTAACAGTGAAGATTTAGAAAACTTTAAAAAACAATACATTACATTACCAGAAATAGCAAAAAGGTTAAATGGAAATAGTAGAACAAATTGCCATTTGTCCAAATAATGGGTGTTTGTCCTACAGCAAATAAATGCTGATTCACCCTTTTTACGGTTATTTGTTCACCTTCTTGATAGGAATATGTAAGGTCCTGCAGCGTGGCGTTGTCTTTTATCACAACGACAATCGGGTTGCCGTTAGGAGGAAGGATCCGAATCATTCCATTTGGCGGCAAATATGCCCGCAACAAATTCACATAATTAGCTGAAGAGATCAAATGTTAGTACTTGGTTTTGATTTTGTACTAAATATAGAAGTAAATCATACTCTGTTGGTGTTAATTCAATGGATTGGCCGGCACGCACTACTTCCCGTGTTTTTTTATTTATGGATAAATCTCCAATGCTAAGCGAGGAATCATCTGTTTCTTCTTGGGAAAATGATTGCCTGAGCCACACTCGAATCCGTGCAAGCAATTCTTCAATTATAAATGGTTTTGTAATATAGTCGTTGGCCCCTAAATCTAATCCGCTCACTTTATCAGGTAAGGCATCCCGGGCCGTTAATAAAATCACAGGGGTCTGGTCATTGGAAGAGCGAATCCTCCTTAACACTTCAAGGCCGCTTAATTCAGGCAGCATCACATCTAATAACAGCAGGTCCCAATTTTCTTGTTGAGATAATGAATAACCTTCTAAGCCTGTGTAGGCAGTACCCGTTTCATATCCTTCATGCTCAAGTTCTAATTGAATTAGGCGTGCAATTTTTCTTTCATCTTCAACAATCAATATTTTTCCTTTACCCATTTGGACCTCCTTGGTTTACCTGCCATCTACAAAATGGAATCTACCATAACTCTAAATAAATTTTTAATACAAATCAACTAATCAGGTGGGGTATAGGGATGGTTCTTGTTCTCCATTTGGAGACCAGGGACGCATCTTTAAGGAAACAATCGGAAGTTTTACGTGTAAAAAAAGCCCGACAAGAGGATAGGTGCTAGTCGGGCTTTTAGGTGAGCATATTGGTTTGCTTTTACTTTAGTTTTTTTCAATTACCAGTATTTTATTTTAAAACATAGCTGGTTTTTAGCCTGAATCATCATTTGAAACACGAGAACCCTCCCCACGCCTCACCCCTGCCTTACAGGTTCGGCATGGTTTTCCTGGCTCCGAGAAAGAGCCAGGTGGAGAGGACGAATGGCATGGTGAGGGCGGGGAGGCCGTATGGGAGGAGCCATGTACTAAGTCCTGCTGTGATGGGAACTGTTAGGCAGGAGGCGATAATGCCTGATACTAGGGTGTAGCGATGGTGTTGCTTGGTAAATACTACGGATACAGCCATGATGGTTAGGATAGCATTGTATCCGTAAAGTCCTAAGACGATTAAGGAATGTTCCCCGCCAAGTACATAGGCAATGATGATGGCAGCTGCATTTCCAATCGCTGCGTAAACTCCAAGTTTTCTGCCTCCCCAAAATACGGCGATAAAAACAAGAATACCGGACAATGTATTATTGAGAAAAAACACTTGCCCAATCCCGTGGAAAATTCCGTCTAGTAAATTTACCTTCCCAGCAATATTTAGTTGCCAGCTTGTTAAATTCTGAGGGACTAGGGAAGAGCTTAATGTTAGGTGTTTTAATTTATAAGCCGCAAGCAGTATTAACCATGTCAAAACAATAAAAGGAAAGGTCAAAATAGGTACTTCGTTATTTTTCATAAAATGCATCATTGCGGCTGTTAAAAAGGCTGCTATAGCTGCTCCTGCTAAAGCCACGACCCACATATAAGGTCCCTGTAAGAATAATGCCAACGCCATTCCTGTAAGGACGGAGTTGTAGCTCAGCAAACCTTGGTTGATAGTGTCTTCATCCACGCCCCCTAAGATCCCTATTAATGTCCCAATCATAGCCGATAGCAGCGCAATGGCCCCTAAATAAATAGAAGAAATCAAGATGGCAATCAGGATTAGTAATCCGGTGATGGAATTTTCAATCAAAATGACTTGAGAGATTCCTTTGAGAGCTGCTGTTAGGAAGGGATAAACCTTCCCATCCCATAATGAATTTCGTTCGTCTGTTTTCATTCTCTTAATCTCCTCTTCAGAAATTTCCATAAAGCTGTTAAATTGTATATATTTTTACATATATAATTTTATTAATATATAAAAATTGATATATGTTAATTACGATGATATAGTATAAATCATTGGGAATCAATCAGATATTTTTATCGTCCAATCATCATTCATCACCTTATTTAATGATGTATAGGCACATGGTTTCCGGCCGGCGATGATAGAATCTCTTTTTTGCGAGTTCTGTTCAGAGCGTTATGTAAAAAATTTAGAGGAGGTTTATCTATGAAACTATTACCACGCGAGATTGACAAGCTTATGATTGTAGTGGCTGCAGATCTTTCCAAGCGGCGAAAAGACAGAGGTTTGAAATTAAATTATCCAGAAGCAGTTGCTCTCATTACCTATGAGGTGTTAGAGGGCGCACGTGATGGAAAAACGGTTGCCGAATTAATGGAATATGGGACTACCATTTTGTCACGGGAAGATGTCATGGAGGGTGTTCCGGAAATGATTCATGATATTCAAGTAGAAGCAACCTTTCCTGATGGAACAAAACTTGTGACTGTACATAGTCCGATAAAATAATTAGCGGCAGGAGGCCCAATGACATGATACCTGGTGAATTATTTTTAAAAGAAGAAGAGATTATCTGTAATGCTGGAAGAACAGTTTCGAAAGTAACAGTGATCAATACCGGCGATCGCCCTGTTCAGGTAGGTTCACATTTTCATTTTTTTGAAGTGAATGAAGCGCTTCGCTTCAAGCGTGAAGCAGCGTTTGGAAAGCGGCTGAACATTCCAGCAGGGGCTGCGGTTCGTTTTGAGCCTGGCGATGAAAAGGAAATTGAATTAATAGATTACGCCGGGGAACGCCGTGTGTTCGGTTTTAACAATAAAGTAGATGGATCATTGGAAAAGGGGTGTAACGAATGAGCTTTAAAATGACCAGGAGGCAATACTCTGAAATGTATGGCCCTACGACAGGAGATTCTATTCGTTTAGCAGATACAGATTTAATGATTCAGGTGGAGAAAGACTTTACCAACTATGGGGATGAAGTTGTGTTTGGCGGCGGTAAGGTAATCCGTGACGGAATGGGGCAGCATCCACTAGTAACTCGTGGCGATGGAATTGCTGATGTTGTGATTACGAATGCGGTAATTCTAGACTACACGGGTATCTACAAAGCGGATATCGGCATCCGCGATGGAAAAATTGCCGGAATCGGGAAAGCCGGTAATCCCTTAATAATGAATAATGTCGATATTATCATCGGTGCTGGGACAGAAGTGATTGCCGGTGAAGGGATGATTGTCACGGCTGGCGGGATTGACACGCACGTACACTTCATCAACCCTGAACAAATTAGAACAGCATTAGCTTCAGGTTTGACGACGCTAATTGGCGGCGGAACAGGTCCGGCTGCTGGGTCGAAAGCGACAACGGTTACGCCGGGTGAATGGCATGTTCATCGTATGCTTGAAGCAGCAGAGGGAATGCCTATTAATGTAGGCTTTACTGGAAAAGGACAGGCTGCGACTGAAGAGCCGTTGATAGAACAAGTACGTGCTGGTGTCATTGGGTTGAAAGTCCATGAAGACTGGGGAGCAACACCGTCAGCCCTTGATCATGCTTTAAGAGTAGCTGAAAAATATGACGTGCAGGTTGCTCTTCATGCCGATACTTTGAATGAAGCAGGCTTTATGGAAAATACGATGGCGGCTTTAAAAGATAGAGTCATTCATATGTACCATACAGAAGGGGCTGGCGGCGGACATGCTCCGGACTTAATTAAATCGGCAGGCTATATGAACGTACTGCCATCATCTACGAACCCAACTTTACCATATACGGTTAATACAGTAGATGAGCACTTAGATATGTTAATGGTGTGTCACCATTTGAATCCATCCATTCCGGAGGACCTTGCCTTTGCTGATTCGCGTATTCGTCGTGAAACGATTGCAGCTGAAGATATACTGCAAGATATGGGTGTATTTAGCATGGTGAGCTCTGATGCACAGGCAATGGGCCGGGTTGGCGAAGTAATCCTGCGCACTTGGCAAACTGCTGACAAAATGAAAAAGCAAAGAGGAATTTTAGAAGGCGACAAGGAAATTGCTGATAATAACCGGGTCAAGCGCTATGTGGCGAAATATACAATCAACCCTGCGATCACCCATGGCATTTCCGAATATGTCGGATCTATTGAAGTAGGGAAAATTGCCGACTTAGTCATTTGGGATCCTGCATTCTTCGGTGTGAAACCGGAAATGGTCATTAAAAGCGGTTTTGTAGTTGAAAGCTTAATGGGTGATGCGAATGCATCGATTCCAACACCACAGCCGGTGATTTATCGGCCAATGTATGGTCAGCTTGGAAAAGCTTTAGCCAGCACTTCAATTACATTTATTTCACAGGCAGCGTTTAACGATAAGGTTCATGAAAAGTTAGGTTTACAAAAATTGATTCTGCCTGTCCGCGGAATTCGCAAATTAACGAAAAAAGATATGAAGCTGAATTCGGAAACTCCTGAGATCACTGTGGATCCACAAACCTATGAGGTAAGGGTAAATGGTGAATTGATTACATGTGAACCTGTTGACACGGTTCCAATGGGACAACGATACTTTTTATTCTAGAGGTGAAGGCTTTGATAATTGAACAAATCGTGACAAATATTGAACAAATGGAAAAAGAAGAGGTAGAAAAGCGTCATATCGAAAAAGTTTACCTCGAAAGCGCTCATTTAGTGAAACGGATTCAACGTGTTACAACAGATCACGGCCATGAAATCGGAATCCGCTTGAAGGAACCGCGTGATCTTCTTGCTGGTGATGTTATATATATGGATGATAAAAACATGATTGTCATCGATGTAATCTCAGATGATTTATTGATTATTTGCCCGCGCAGCCTGAATGAAATGGGAACGATTGCCCATCAATTAGGCAATCGCCACCTGCCGGCCCAATTTGAAGGGGACGAGATGCTTGTTCAGTACGATTATCTTGTAGAAGAATTGCTGCAAAATTTACAGATTCCTTACAAACGTGAGGAACGAAAAGTGAAACAGGCCTTTCGTCATATAGGGCACAGCCATGAATGATCAAATGTTGTCCTTATTTCAGCTTTGTGATTCGAACTTTCCAACAGGGGCATTCAGTCACTCCTATGGTCTTGAAACCTATATTCAAGAGGACAGAGTCCATGATCAAGCGACATTCTTGGAGTGGCTTCATGTCTATGTCAACGAGCAGCTCATCTATTCAGATGGGCTAGCTTCCCGGCTGGTGTATGAGGCGTTAGAGCAGGGAGACCTGGACAAGGTGTGGAAATTGGACCGGATGCTGAACGTTCAAAATCTGCCGCGGGAAACGAGAGATGGAACAGGGCGGATGGGGGACCGAATGCTAAAGCTTGTCGAATCGCTCTATGACATTCCGGTTCTGGCAGCCTACCGCGAGCGGATTGATAGCAAGAGGTCGTTCGGTCACCCTGCGATTGTGTTTACAATGGTGGGTCATTATCTTGGAGTTTTGAAAGAAACTACTACCCTGTATTATTTGTATTCTACCGTTTCCAGTCTTGTTCAAAATGCGGTTCGGGCCATTCCGTTAGGGCAAACGGCCGGCCAGAAAACGATTCAGCAGTTTCATCAGGAACTACTTAAATCAGCTGAAAAAATTCAATGTTTAACCGAAGAAGATTTTGGGATTGTATCTCCCGGTCTGGAATTATCACAAATGAAGCATGAACGTGTGAATATTCGTATATTTATGTCTTAGTAGAAAGAGGAGTGTTCAGAATGGAAGTAGTGAAAATTGGTGTAGGCGGACCTGTTGGAGCAGGCAAGACGATGTTAGTGGAGAAATTAACCCGTCATTTACAAGATGAAATTAGTATGGCTGTTGTGACCAACGATATTTATACCAAGGAGGATGCCAAATTCTTAATGAAAAATGGCGTACTTCCAGCTGACCGCATCATTGGCGTGGAAACAGGCGGCTGCCCTCATACTGCCATCCGTGAGGATGCTTCTATGAATTTTGCAGCGATTGAGGAATTACAGGAGAAGCACCCGGATGTGGAACTTATTTTTGTCGAAAGCGGCGGGGATAACTTAGCAGCTACTTTCAGCCCAGAGCTTGTTGATTTTTCCATTTATATTATTGATGTAGCGCAAGGGGAAAAAATTCCGCGTAAAGGCGGCCAGGGAATGATTAAATCTGATTTATTTATTATCAACAAAACTGATTTAGCTCCGTTCGTAGGTGCTAGCCTTGAGGTGATGGAATCGGACACAAAGGTGTTCCGCGGCAACAAGCCTTTTGTGTTTACTAATTTAAAAGAAAATAAAGGTCTTGATCAAGTTATTGACTGGATTAAGAAAAATGCGCTCTTAAAAGGATTGGAGTAAGATGGAGGACTGGACAGGAGTTTTACGTTTAGGTAGTGAAGCAAGAGACGGGAAGACGATTGGGAAGGATGTGTATTTCCAAGGGGCGTTTAAAGTCATGCGCCCCATCTACCATGATGATTCCGGGCAGGCCTGCTATTATATTTTAAATCCAGGCGGCGGTTATTTAGACGGAGACCGCTACCAAATGAATATTTCCTTAGAGAAGCAGGCGAAGCTAACCTTAACCACCCAATCGGCAACGAAAATTTATAAGTCGCCTCACTCGTATGCCTATCAGGAAGCTGAATTCCGCTTGAAGGAAGGCAGTTATCTTGAATATATTCCCGATCCACTTATCGGTTATCGACATGCACGTTACAAACAAAAAAACGTGTTTTATTTAGAAAAAGGGTGTTCCCTCCTCTACTCCGATATCATTACCCCTGGATGGTCGCCTGACGGAGATCAATTTAGCTATGATTGGCTTCAGCTCATTAATGAAATATATATGGACGACGAGCTGGTTGTATTTGATCATATTAAATTAAATCCAGCCTCGAAAAATATGGACGGTATTGGTTTGATGGAGGGCTACTCACACTTGGGGTCGATGATGGTGATTGAGGAGAAAACGAATCCTGACTTGCTTGATCGCTTATATCAGACTTTGCCCCACGACCCAAATGAATGTAAAATAGGGATGTCGATGCTTTCTGTTCCGGGGTTTACGATTCGGGTATTAGCCAATACCACCCAAACCATTGAAAAAATATTTGCCGACGTACATTCGGTTCTAAGTCAAGAATGGTTTCAAAAAACGCCTAGTTTTTTAAGAAAATATTAATGTTCATAACCCAGCAATTGTTTGATTGCTGGGTTTTTACTAGAAAAGTAGAGGAGAAATCTTATGGATGCTACATTATTGTCCGTCCTGGCATTGGGGCTGATTTTGGGAATTAAGCACGCGATTGAACCAGATCATGTGATTGCGGTTTCAACAATTGCAAGCCAAAGTAAAAAGTTATGGCAGGCTTCTTTAGCTGGAGTATTTTGGGGGATTGGCCATACTGCCACGTTATTTGTCGTCGGTATTATTGTCATTTTGATGAAGGGTGAAATACCGGAGAAATGGGCCATGTCGTTAGAATTTTTAGTGGGCATCATGCTGGTTGCGCTGGGAATAAAAACGATTATTTCTTTTACAAATATCCATATCCACTCACATAAACATGATGGAGATGTTGAGGAACATAAGCATGTCCATTCCCATATAAATAGCGGCGAACATGATCACCAGCATCAGCATAGGAAGGTGACGTATTTAGGATCAATGATGATTGGTTTGGTTCATGGTCTTGCAGGGAGCGGGGCGATGATTTTGTTAACGTTGAGTACGGTAAAAAACGCTCTAGAAGCCGCTGTTTATATCCTCATATTTGGTTTAGGAACGGTGATCGGCATGCTTTTCTTTACGACCATTATTGGAATTCCCTTTGTGTTGAGCAAGAAACGTACGAGTATCAGTAGGTCGTTAGGATTATTTACCGGTGTCATTAGTACTATTTTTGGTGTATACTATATGTATAGTATTGGTGTTACTGAAGGTTTATTACACCTCTGGTTATAAGAATGCTATACTTATAGCACTGTGACTCGCGGCATTTTCAGAGGATATTTGGATGCCGCGGTTTAAAGATTGGGGTGATTGCTATCAATACTCTAGGATATGCGATTCTTGGTGTTATTGGCAGAAGTCCTTGTACCGGATACGAATTAGTGAATTATTTAGATTCCATATGGCCGGCCAAGCATAGTCAAATTTATCCGCTGTTAACCAAGTTGGAGGATAAGGGGCTTCTAGTCCATGAATTTGTCGAACAAATGGGAAGGCCAAATAAAAAGATCTTTTCCATTACCGAAAAGGGGAAACAGGCGTTAGAAAAGTGGAGTGCAAAAACACCGTCTGACCCCGTCAATAGAGATGAGTTCCTCATCAAGGTCTATTCTTTCTGGTTAACGGAAGAGGAAAAATCTATAAAATTAGTCTATGACCGGATCGCAAAATTGGAAGAATCCGTCACTTCACTGTCTGACAAAATCCAAGAAATGGAGCAGACCCAAGAACTGGACACGACTTCTAAGAACTTTGGCCGTTACCTTCTATTCCACCGGAAATTCAGACTCGCCCAAGAAGAAAAAGCCTGGTGCCAATGGGTCCTAAACCTGCTCAAAAACAAAAAAGTAAACATCCCCCTCCTATCCATCACCTTTGCAGGAAAACTCCTCCAATATGGGATTGGAGCAGAGGGACGGTTCTTGTGCTTCATTTTAGGGTGAATCCTTGAATATTAAATAAAGACATCGGTTCAGAGCAGAACCGGTGTCTTTTTGTATGATGCATGGGACCCGAATGTGTTTCTTTTGTTAGGCCGCTAGCTAGCGGAATGTGGTTTTCACCCACCCTCAGAAGATCGCAGTGGATCTCATCTGAGATCATCCACAAATTATTTTTGATACATATACTCCCAATCTTTTTAGCTCTTCTTCCGTCCAAACCCGACCTGTTGGGAAATAACGGAGAGTATTTTGTTTTAGCCCAGCTATTATGGTGCCATACTAATATTTAAATTAAGCACATTCCATTCCACGGAATGGTGTTTTTTCTATATATCGACACTCCACTTCTGGTTACTTTAGCGATGCAGTCTCAAAGTAACTTACATCCTCCTTCTTTAAGGGCAGTGATGTCAGCTGCTAAGGTGTGGATCGACACGGTGTGCCATCTGCCGAAGTAAAGGTGGCGTAAAAATCCTCCTTTTGTTGTACCCAAATTTATGGAGGTAAATCACTTAATATTTCAATGACATGCATAGGTATACAGGCATCACGAATAGACCTATTCGGATACCTTTGTTATATATATTTATACTTTTTCGAGCATTGGACAGACCATTCTTATATCAATTATTCAAAATATGGCCCAATATAAAAAGACACATTCTTATTAAAGAAATGCGCCGATTGCGGAAGAATCTAATTTCATGAAAAGAAATCAAAGAATATGCCCAAATAACCAATAACCAAAATACAGAGAATTTTTGTAAAAAATAGTGTTTTCACCCTAAAATCTATTAAATATGAATGTATATGGTTTATTTTGAATATATTTTGTACTTTTAAGATGTTTACAAAGGTTTAATGGCTGGCGTAGAATAATCCTCATAAATCACAAATTGAATATCGGCCAAATCTCAGGAAAACTGAGAACAGAGGACCCATTATTTTGGGGTTAATTCTGCAATGTCAGAAGGGATGAGAGACTCTTTCGCCATCCTACCCGTCGGCTAACTTCGTCGGCTAAAGCGAAGGAGGTCATAAGACCATCTTAATTCAGGGGGCTTTTTTGTTGTTTTTGAAGCAAAATTGACAGTGTGCCAGCTGCCATAGCTGTTGCTGAACTAATTTTGGCCTTATGTTCCATTTAAAGAGCAGATAAGTGTATATAGAGTTGAATTTAGGAAATATATATTAGTCATTCTATTAAAAAGAAGGCGTTTTTTTGCATGGACAACACTTTTAAGGGATTGAGTTTATTGAGGTGTAAACAAGATTGTGAACAGTTGCACTTAAAGTAAAAGGTGCGTTACCTGAAGATCCAGCTGCCATTTTGGTGGCTATTTTTATTGAACTAACAGTCAGAATAGCTGAATAAGTTACTTTTGATAAAGCTTCTATACAAAATCGGCAAATAATAGGAAAATTAGGTTGTATTAAAAAAGGCGGTGTTTTTTATTGATAAAAAAGTATTTAGTTTTATATATCCCAGCGGCAATTATTTCAATCATTCTTTTTTTTACTTTACCTCAACATTTAAAATATCTAATAATAATTCCTCCAGGGATAGCTGGGGTAATTTATAACATTTCGTCAACAAGGCGGATAAAGTAATTAGGATTTATTTTCGTTATTGAAGTAACGGGTTAGTGCAAGAAGGATTAACGCTTATATTAAGAATTAACGCTTATTTTTGTGGAAATCCTTCAACAACAGTCAGTTTAGTGGAAGAATCGACTGTTGCTCTTATTAAACAATCGGGCCAGATTGTTGAATAAAAAGAGACGGATTATGAAGAAATTAAAAGGGTTATTTTGGAGTATTAAATTATATAAAAAACAAAGGATAAATAAGGTATGCTTTAAATACTGATAAGCTTCTTTCTTTATTTAATACTTTTTAAAAGTTAATACAGAATCATGTAAATATCACAGGGGGCTCAACATGAAAGCAATCATTGTAAAACAACCAGGCGGTGCAGATCAATTACAAATTACAGAACATGCTAAACCAGACCCAAAGGATGGGGAATTATTAATCAAGGTAAAAGCATCAGCCGTTAACCGAACGGATATTATTAATCGAGAAAATAGTTTGGGATATTTGGACAATCCAATTTTAGGTGTAGAAGTTGCTGGAACTGTTGAAAAAGTAGGCACAGGTTCAGAAATCGAGGTTGGTACGCACGTTATGGGGCTTGTGAATGGTGGCGGTTATGCCGAATACGTTGTAATGCCGGCTGACAGAGCGATGGTGATTCCTGAACAGCTCTCATTTGAGGAAGCTGCTGCTATTCCTGAAGTGTTTTTAACCGCCTATCAAACGTTATTTTGGATTGGGCAATTACGTGCAAATGAAAACGTGCTGATCCACGCTGGCGGGAGTGGAGTCGGAACTGCAGCAATTCAACTTGCGAAGCAAATCGGTCAAGCGAATGTCATAACGACAGCCGGATCGGAAGAGAAGCTTGATTTTTGCCGGTCATTAGGGGCGGATATTTGTATAAACTATAAGGAACAGAACTTTGATGAGGAAATATTGAAGATCACCAAAAATCAGGGGGTTGATTTGATTCTTGATTTCATTGGTGCATCCTATTGGAGTAAGAATCTTTCGAGCATCAAAGTAGATGGACGTTGGGTGTTAATTGGACTTTTAGGAGGGGCAAATATAGAGAACGTTAATTTAATGGATTTATTGTCAAAACGCATTCAGCTGACTGGCACATTGCTTACACCAAGAAGCGATGAATACAAGGCAGCACTGACAACTGAATTTTCCTCCAAAACCCTAGACCTTTTTGCCAATAACAAGCTTCGTCCGATTGTTGATCAAGTTTTTCCTTTTAATCAAATCCAACAAGCACATGAACATATGGAGAACAACAAAAACATCGGAAAGATTATTTTAAAGGTAGATTAATACGAATGAAGAATACTGGTAAAATTTCCGGTTTTTCAGTCTTTCTAGTAGGGGATTTGGACTAAAATTAACTAAGTGAGCTGTAGTGGAATCATATACCTTAGGTAGTTCCATAAACGGACGCATTTATGTATTAAGCAGAGACGCTTTTTAAAGGGGAGTAACAGCTATGCTGTCACTCCTCCTAAAAAGTAGCCGGGGTTTAAAACTATGTTAATGATTACTTTTGAATTTCTTTTATCAAAACAGAAAGCGTGTCACCCATAGGTGAAGACCCCATTGAACTTATAATTTTCCCCCTGCTTTTTTCGAGGTTTTCCAATGATTGAATAAGACTGGTTTTTGTTAATTTTTCTTCTTCCAATGTCAGTGCGTATCCTTTTTTCGTAAAGGATTTTGCGTTTAAAATTTGGTCACCTCTGCTTTGTTTTTTTGTCAGAGGGATAATTAACATGGGGATTTTTAAAGCTAGAAATTCAAAAATGGCGTTCGATCCTCCCCTTGTAACGATCGTGTCTGTTGCAGCAAGGATATCAGGTAATTCTTTGTTTACGTATTCGAATTGCTGGTAACCTGTAATGCTATTTAAACTCTCATCTTTTTGCCCTTTTCCGCATAGATGTACGATTTGGTATTGGGAAGTAAGCCCCTTTAGGGAATCCCTGATTGTTTCGTTAATTTTTTTTGCTCCCAAGCTGCCTCCCATTACAGTTAAAATGGGCTTTTCCTTCTTAAAACCAAGAAACTTTCTTCCTTTCTCCTTGTCACCTAAAAAAATCTCTCTCCTTATTGGAGAACCGATGGCAACCGTTTTATGGGCTGGAAAATGCTTTGCTGCTTCTTCAAAGGAAGTAAAGATTTTTGTAGCAAAACGCTGAGAAATTTTATTGGCCAAACCTGGAGTCAAATCGCTTTCATGTATATATATTGGTATTTTTAGTGAACTGGCAGCAATGATAACTGGAACAGAGACAAAGCCTCCTTTTGAAAAAACAAGTTTAGGTTTTAGTTTTTTCAGAAGCTTTCTTGCTTCCAAAATACCTTTTAATACACGAAACAAATCCTTTACATTTTCTGCATCTATGTAACGCCGGAGTTTCCCACTGCTAATTCCGTAATATGGGATATGCATTGCAGAAATTAGTTCCTTTTCAATTCCTTTTTTCGATCCTATATAATGAATGGTCCATTTTTCTTTTGAAAGTTCATTTATGATGGCGATATTAGGAGTAACATGCCCTGCAGATCCGCCTCCAGTAAATACGATTGATTGTTTATCCATTTAGTACCTACCTAATAATAAGATTTAATACTTTCATTATAATTTATAAAGAGATGCAAGGTAAGGAAAAAACCGGATTGCTGTTTAATAAAATTTATTAAATATGAGCTTCTTGTTTTTCCAGAAACGGGCGCAATTCTGCAGCAAGAATTACGCTCTTTCTTTATGTTAAGGTCCAAATTGTGGAATAAGGTAGGAAATTAAAAGCTGTATCTCGAAATTGTAATTTATGTCAGATAAGGGCCATTTTGCGGAAGAAGGACTTTATCTTCCTTCTTTACGAATTTACATATAATTTTCGGGTGTGGTGAACGAAATGAGGAAGATTTTTATTTTATGTTTACTGTTGTTCTTGGTTTCCTGTCAATCTGTACAAGTAAATGATAGTTCTCATATTACTGAAGAAGAAGTTGTAAGGGCGTTACAAGAGAAAGGTGTTAAATTAGTGGAAGCCGAATTTCCACGAGAAAACATCTTCGGGTCCAAATTAAAAAGCGTGAAGCCTGGAACGTATGAATTAAGTGGAAAACCATTTTCTGTTTATGAATTCGCATCAGAAAATGACCGCAAGAATGGTGCAAAGGAATTTGCCGAAAAGACTGCGGTGATGAATTTGGTCTCTTTTAGTAGGTTTGAAAAGAGAAATATACTGATTTTTTACGTACATGAACAGGATTTAAATTCAGATAGCGTTCTATTTGAAACAGAAATACAAGGAGCATTAGATAGTATCATTGAGGGATAAAAGGGCAGAATGTCAGATTGGTTAAAATCCTTTTCAGAAGATGCTTCCGTTCCGATACTTATATGTGGAATGCCAGAGTCTGTAAATATATTTGAACGAAATGCTCAATTGGATGATAGATTTTCTTTAAGAGAGGAACTGAAGGCATTTGAGTATGAAACAGAAGATGAAAAGTTTTTGTTTAGAAGTTTTATGCATAATTTAGATAAAGCTTTACCATTTTCTAGCCGTTCCCTTCTTTCCGACCAGGTATTATCGGATAAAATATATTATGCGACAATGGGAAAACAACGGCCAATAAAGAAAATTTTGGTGGAAGCCACGCTTATTGCATTAAAATCAGGAAAGGATTCTATTGATGAGATAGACTTACACTTAGCCTACAGTAGAATTAATACATCATCCCGTAAATTTGCTGTAAATCCCTTTATGGATGAAAACTTCTTTCTTCCTGAACATTGGGATAACGAATTGAAAAGGGTTGAAAAGGCTAATAAACAGAAAAAAAAATCTCTAAAATGAGGGGGAAGTAAAGGGTCGATTTCCCCTTTCGTAATCAAGCTGACTAACCAAAATATAACTTAGTACAAAAACTGAACTATTAGCAGATAACCTTCCAATATTATATATGGAAGGTTATTTAGCATACGCATTTTTAATATAAAATGATTTTTTTAAGTTTTATTCAGAGATATGACATACTATTTGGTGGTTTAGTGAAGTGAGCTGCTTTTAGGAATATGAATACATATTAGTGGTTTTACATGGTAGCCACTAAGCGATGAATCATAACGATTTTTAAATATACAGCCAAAAAATATAAATGAATTAATTCACAAAAGCAATTTTTGTATATTGCCACTCAAAAGTGCCACCTCTGCCATTTTTCAGAGCCACTTCTGACAGATTTCAGTGCCACCTCTGCCATAGCCAGTGCCACCTCCTGTATAATGAATTTGCACACTATTGTGCAAATTCATTATACAGGAGGTTTTTTTGTGATCAAATACCGTGAAATTCTGAGATTGAACGACCAAGGTCTCAGTAACCGCAGTATTGCGTCTAGTTGCGGTTGTTCTCGCAATACTGTTAATAATGTGATAAAAAGGGCTGATGAATTACAGGTTTCCTGGCCGCTTAAGGGTGACTTCACTGACACTGACCTTCAGAATGTACTCTATCCGGAAAAAGGTAAGTCGGATTTGAGGAAGCAGCCTGACTGTGAGCACATCCACAAAGAAATGGCCAAAAGTGGTGTTACTCTTTCCCTGTTATGGCATGAGTATTCTGAAGCATGTAGGCAACGGAGGGAAATTCCCTATAGTTACCGCCAGTTTTGCCGCTTCTATCATAATTATGCGACCGTATCCAAGGCAACGATGCGGATTAAGAGGAAGCCAGGAGAAATCATGGAGGTCGATTGGGCCGGCCAAACTGCATTTCTAAAGGATTCCCTTACAGGCGAATCCATTCCTGCGTATGTATTTATAGCTGCACTTCCGTGCAGTCAATATTCTTATGTGGAAGCCTTTGTGTCCATGGACACCGCCAGTTGGATTACCGCTCACCTCCACGCTTTTGACTTTTTCGGTGGAGTTACCCAAATGATTGTCCCTGATAATTTAAAAACAGGGGTTGTTAAAGCATCTTCTACGGATCCAGTCATTAACCGAACATATCAGGAGATGGCGGAACATTATCATACAGCTATCATGCCTGCGAGGGTAAGGCAACCAAAGGACAAAGCGAATGTGGAACGGACTGTGGGGATTATTTCAACCTGGATTATCGCTTCCCTACGGAATGAAACATTCTTTACCCTAAATGAATTGAACAAGGCAATCAAGGAAAAATTGGCTGAGTTCAACCAGAAGGATTTTCAAAAGAAAAGCGGAAGCAGGCAAACTGCCTTCATGGAGGAAGAGAAGTTCGCGCTCCTTCCGTTACCTGGTTCTCCGTACGAGTTGGCAACTTGGAAGAAGGCAACCGTACAATATGATTATCACATAATAGTGGATAAAATGTATTACTCGGTTCCCTATGAATTTATCAAATACGAGGTCGATGTAAGGATAACCCGAAAAATCATAGAAATATTTTATAAGAATTTCAGAATTGCATCCCATATGAGGCTAGAGGGAAAGGATGGGCAGCTCTCTACTATTCCGGAACATATGCCGATTCAGCACAAGCAGTATCTTGATTTCAATCGGGACTATTTCTTGAAATGGGCTGAAGCAGTTGGTCCCAATTCATTGGCGATGGTTAATGCACTTTTAAATTCCTATAAGGTAGAAAAACAGGCATTGAAGTCATGCATGGGGCTGACCAAACTGGCCGATCAATATTCCATTGAACGTCTAGAATCTGCTTGTAAACGGGCATTCTCATATTCGCCAAGGCCTAATCTTAATAGTATTAAAACCATTTTAAAGACCGGACAGGATAAATTGAATACTTCTGCCACTCGAACTACTGATGTTGATAAAGTCGACCAAGACTTTACGCATGGTTTTGTAAGAGGCGCAGCCTACTATGGGAGGAAAGATAAATGACAACCGAAAGCACATTAACCAAATTACACGAAATGCGTTTAAGTGCAATGGCAGAACAATTCCATGAACAACTGCGGAATGAACAGTTCAACGAGCTCCCCTTCGAAGACAGATTCGCTTTGATTGTCGACATCGAATGGTCACGCCGCAAAAACAATAAGCTAGATCGGATCATCAAGGGGGCTAACTTCCGTTATCCCCAAGCCTGCATAGAAGATATTGAGTACCACGCAGACCGGAGGCTCGATAAGACTCAAATCCTTAGGCTTGCATCTGGTGATTATATTCAGGGGAAACACAATTTAATCATCAAAGGTGCATCAGGGAACGGCAAGTCCTATCTTGCCTGCGCGTTTGGAATTGCCGCATGTCGCCAGTTTTACACAGTTAAATATGTCCGTCTTCCCGATTTACTTGAGGAACTGGCTATTGCTCGAGGCGAGGGAAACTATAAGAAAGTAATGAAGGCATATAAGAAAGCGGATCTGCTTATTTTGGATGAATGGCTACTTACTTCCCTTAGGGAAAATGAGGCGCGTGACCTTTTGGAAATAGTAGAATCGCGCCATCAGGTCGCCTCTACTATTTTCTGTTCTCAATTCGATATTCAAGGATGGTATGAAAAGATTGGAGAGGGTACCCTCGCAGATGCCATTCTCGATAGGATTATCCATGATTCATATAATATATTCATAGATGGGGAAACGTCTATGAGGGAAAGACATGGAATAAAAGAATAGACTTCTGACACCACTACCGCAAGGTAGGTTGGGATTCTTTAAAAAAATCCCCCTACCAGTTTAGTTAGGTAGGGGGAATTAAAAATATTGGATAATTATATTTCTCTTAGTGACCGGTTCTCCAGCCTCTAATTCTTTAATTCTATGCCTTAACTCATCTATCTCTTCTAACAGCTGCGCATTTTTAGTTTTCTCATCTATTCCTCTTTCATAAACGGTACCACTTCATCAATAATCCTCTGTTTCGTTTAATGTATTATATCCGGAATTGGTAAGTTGGGCAAAAGGTCATGGCACTCAAGATGGCAAGAGTGGCACTCAATTTTGTCACAGGCGGCACTAAAATTTGGCACTAGTGGCACTTTTTAATGGCAATATACAATTTTTGGTGAATTAAGATTTATAAAATAGGTACAGGGTTTGCCAAAGCAATCTTTTTATAATATTAAACCTTTTTACTAATTTGGTGAATTCTGGGTTTAAATATACTTGTACCCCACATTTGATGGTAGAATATAACTAATATAAGTGGGATATATTTAAGATATTTTTATAATTCCTATTCTCTATTTAAAATATGTTTGCTTTAAACTAATAGCTTAATGTTTAAAACAGAGTTAACTAAATAAGTATTTGTTATATTATTCTTCAAAAATTTATTGATAGAGGTACTTTTTATGAACCAGTTTCAAGTATTTATGTTTGAAGCAGGAAATGGTGATTGTTTTCTAATTAAATGTGTGGGGGAAAGCATCACCAATGTTTTAGTGGATTTTGGATATAGTAACACATATAAAAAACATGTGAAAAATCATTTTAGTAAAATGGATGCCAATAATGAAAAGCTAGATCTAATTATTGTAACACATATTGATCAAGACCATATTAGTGGTGGAATTCGTTTTTTTGAGGAAAATGGAGTTGCGTCTTCTCCGAATATTATTAATGTAGGAGAGGTTTGGCATAATAGTTATAGACATTTAGAAATGGTAGAGACCGATAAAAAATTAACGGAAAAAGAAAGACTTCATATAAATAGAAATTCAATAGTAGTAGAGAAAAATCGTACAAGTAATCCAACTGATACAAGTGGTAAGCAGGGTTCTCGTCTTGCTGCCAATTTATATCATTATGGATACAAATGGAATTATAGTTTTAATAATCATGCTATTTCTTTCAAAGGAGAAGAACCAATTTGGATAAATGATAGTGTAAAAGTTACCGTTCTTGGTCCAACTTTAGGTGAATTGGAAAACTTAAAAAAAATTTGGAAAAAAGAACTTAAAATTAAGTTCCCAACAATTGAATTGAATGGTGATGTTATTTTTGATGATGCTATTGAGTGCATTTCGTTGATGAAACGACCCAATAATCTTTTTAGCTCAGTAAAAGATACATCTATAGTAAATAATCCTGAAAAACTAGCGAAAACAATATTTCAGGAGGATCAAGATGAAATAAATGCAAGCTCTATAACATGTGTAATTGAATTTATGAACAAGAGAATATTACTATTAGGTGATTCTATATCGTCCCATGTAGAGGCACAATTAAAAAAAATATATAAAGAAACAGAACTTCCTATAATTTTTGACGCCATTAAAGTATCTCATCATGGGAGTGCAAGAAATACTAGAAATGAATTGCTAAATATTATAGATTCTGAACATTACTTTATTTCAACTAATGGAAGTATACATGGTCATCCGGATATTGAAACCATCGCAAAAATAATAGTACGTCCATACAGAGGTTTTACTAGAAATTTATATTTTACAAATAAAATATCTGAAATTGAAGTTTTTGAAAATGAAGAGTGGCAAAAAAAATATGAATTTAGAACACATTATAGAAATCTATCGGAAGATTTCTTGCAAATCAATTTGTAATTAGAAAGGTGTATATTTAGATGGAATATATAAAAAAAGCAATAGCACGCTTAGAGGGAAATAATAGTGAGATAGCAACCGCTTTTCTAATTTCAGAAGAATATATGTTGACTTCGAAACATACCTTTATAGCAGCAGATATAGATGCCTTCAAGATTATCTTTCCATATTATAAAAGTGAAAAAGAATATACTATTGATGAGATTTTTTTTGAGCAAGATACAGATGTTGATTATCTGGCAAATGATATAGCAATTATAAAGTTAAATGAACCTATTTTTGATATACAGCCTTTGCCTTTAAATTTTCCAGAAATAACAATCGATGAAAAGTGGGAATCATATGGTTTTCCAGGCACAAATAGACCCGTTGGCGAACGATTTACTGGAACGATTAATGATATTTTAATAGATAGATATGATCAAAAATATGATATTAATCTAAATTGTGAAGTGCCTAAAATTATTGATGCTCAGTATGGTATAGCCGGGGCTTCAGGTTCTCCTATAATTAATAATGGGAAAGTATTTGCAGTTTTTAGCAATGAAGGAAAAGGAGCCATTGTTGGTGCGTGTAGCCTCAAAAGGTCAAAAGATTTTATATTATCTTTAATACCTAACTTAAAAATTGATTTAATAGAATCACCACTTCAAAGATCTATCAAAAAAGCTGTAGAAAATACAGAAATGTTTATAGAGGGATTCTCCGATGATTTACAAATATTCCTTAGAACCGAATTATATACAATCCAGCAAGAATTTCTAAGTAACCTTGAGGAGATTCAATTTTTCCTGAAAGATTCAAAGTATCCTGTAGCAAATGAAAAAACTATGCTGGATGGAATAGAGGCTACACTTGAAATCATACTTATGATCAGAAGTATGTATGGGAACATTAAGATTTTAATAGAGGATGATTTTGCCAACCTCAGAGTGACATCAGGTAAAGATTTTAATATGAGTTTTGTATACGCTCAGGAAAGAAATCAAATAATGCCAGAAATACTTCTGAAAATGCATAATAAAATGATAAATAAATCTGCAGCACAAATACTCATTGAACTTGATAAGCCAATCCCACCGAATCCAATTATTTTTGATAATTGTAGTAGTAGCTTTAGACATAACCTATGTAAATCATGTGGACAGCCTTTTAAATTTGAAGGGATTCTTAAGACCTATATAGAGAGCGAAGACGATGGTTTAATTAAAGGTATAGAAAATAATAGTTTTTCATTATTAAATAAAGCAAAAATAGTTTGTGGAGAATGTGTTCGTAAAGTACGAGATCAAGTGGAGAACACAGAGGGATTAAAAAGAATGGTGGTTGAAAAAGTTTATGGATGATAAGGTTATTGAATATTTTCGTAACAAGGATACTTTTATCGAATTAAAAAATATAGAACTTGATTTGCTGGAGGTTGTTTTTTGTTCACCACAACAAATATTTGGAATTGCTAGATTCAAAGATGAAGAAAGTTTAAGACGTGATTGGGAAAAAGTCAGTCATGAATTTGCTGTTAGAGTTCAGAGTCAATTGGTGGCATCATTATATAATTTAAAATGGGACATGTATTTGATTTTAGTCATTCAGAATAGTATTAAAGATATAGAGCTATGCAAGCAAATTGAAAATGACCGTATGTATTTTAAAAAAATTGTAATATCAAGTGACTTAAAAGAATTCCAAAGAAAACTTCCTATTGAGCTTGAATTAAAAAATTCAGATCAACTAGAAGTTTTTTCTGATAATCAATTCTTAGAAGAATTAAGAAAAATAATACCTCTGGAATTAGCAAATCGGTTGGACATATTGCTCTACGAGAAATATTCTATTGAGGAAGCAAATGCAAAGATTTTTTTAGACCCGTATAGAGATAGAGGAGTAGACGAATGAGAATTACATCGTTAACTTTACAAGCCTTTAGAGGATTTAATAATAAAGAGGAATTTTCATTTGAAAGTGTAGATATTATTATTTTATATGGTCCAAATGGTCATGGGAAATCGTCTATTTATGATGCGATCGAATGGGGATTAACAGGTGGAATATATCGCTTTGAAGAAGCATCACCTGAACGGAAAAGGACTCGATTCATTAGAAATTTACATGCAGATAGTACTGTTAAATCATTTGTGAAGATAGGAATCATTTTATCAAATGAAGAACGGTATTTTATTGAGCGTGAATGTACTGCGTCTCCAACAGATCGAACAGATTACGGAAAATATAAATTGAAAATTTTTGATGAAAATGACCATTTATACAAGAAGGACAATGAAGCAGAAGAGACTTTAAAAAGCTGGCTTATTCATGAAGAATGGTTGCCTAAAATAAGTTCTCCGACAACAATGTTAAGCTTGACTCATATTCTATCCCAAGAAAAAATTGCTGAATTTCTAAGAGGAATGCAAGAAAGAGATAGATACGATAAAATTTCTACAATTTTTGGTACAGATAATTTTGATAAGTATCGAGAAGGGTTCAGGATTGTAAGAAATACTTTGAATTCCGGATTAGACAGTCTAAAGGTTAGAATTAAAGAAAAGATCTTGCTTAAAGAAAAAATATATAAAGAGGTAAAGGAATTAGAATCAAAAGTTGAAGTAAATCAGGATTCAGACTTTAATGCTGAACTAGAGAACTATATAACAATATATCCTGAAAGTATAATATATAAAGATGATTTAGGAAAACTCTTAAGCTTTATAATATCCAATATACACAAAAATAAGATAGAGCAAGAAGAGTTACAAAGAGAATATCAGGTTTTGAAAGAAATCAAAGAAGAGCTGCCTAACTTATCATATATCCGTAATGTTCATAAGGATGTAATACGAGAAAATGTACTGTTACAACGCTTTAAAAAAGTTTCATTAACAAAATTAAAGATTGATCAATTATTAAATACTGAAAAAATTGTTACCCAAGACAAGGAAATGCTTATATCATTAATCTCTTCGCAGAAAGAATCTATATTAAGGGTAGATTCATTATTAGATAAGAAGAGTAATTTGCAAAAGCTTAATGACTCTATTTATTTGCACCTTGATAACTTCTCATGGAAAAATGGAATTAGTTTTCTGTCTGAATTGAAATTGGATATGACCGAAGAAAATTTACAAATTTTAAGCTCTGCTTTTAAATGTTTGAATGATGAATTTCAGTTTATTGAGGGAAGGAATTCTAATAAGCAAGACCTATTAGTCCAATCGAAATCATTAGAAGAATCTATAGAAAAAATAATGAGTACCGATAAATTGTATAATATATTTTTATCCTCGTTAAATGAATATATCCTGGTTCTTTCTGAAGAGGTAAACAGTTGTCCTGCCTGTGGGACTGAAGGAGTTAAAAAGAAAGATATACTAGACAATGTTTATAGGCAACAATTGAAGATAAACGAGAATTTGCCTAGTTTAGAGAAGTTGCAATTTGATGCACAATCCAAGATGAAAATCATTGAAGAGGAGATTCATGGTGCAAATAATCGAATTAACGAATCTAGGAAAAAAATAGAAGATGTAGTATTAGAAATTAACAATTCTATAAAAACTCTTAATATTAAAATTTCTACTGAGAAAGAAAATCAAAAAACTCTACAACAAAAGATTGATTCAATCCAAATAAGATTAAATCAATTTGAAAATGATTGTAACCTTTTAGGTATAAATATTGAAGATAATATTAAAGGAAAATTAGAAATTAAAAATCAAGCATTATTAGATGAATTAATTGAAATTAATGATGTGAGATTATCAGAGTTTAAGTCAGGTAATTTTTTGCCTCAAGATTTAAGGGTGGAAAAATTTACACTGTCTGAAATAGATGACTATGAGCATACGTTACGACAATTAATTGATATACAGGAGACAGAAATAAATAGGGTCAATCGTCTTGCTATGTTATCAGGAAGAATTAGTATCGATATAAAAACTGGAGATTTGAAAGAAATAGAAGATAGTATAGCAGAAGAAATTAAAGTGCTAAATGAGAAGTTAAATAAGTTTTCTGAGTTAGAAAACTCCAGTCTTAAACTTCAGGGTTTGATAGAATTGAATTCTGAGAAGATGAGGTTAATAAAAGCCCAGAAAGATTTAGAAGGAATGAAAAATGAAATCGTAAAACTAGAAAATCAAGAAACAAAAATGAATAGTGATTTAGCTAATCTATTGACTTTAATGAATAAGTCTACTGAAGCGTTATCAAATTTAAATGAGAAGGTATTTGAAAATTTAAAGGAAACAATTCAAACGATATTCGAGCAGATTAATTCCCACCCAATATTTACAAAATTAGACTTAACAATGGATCAATACCGTAATAATAATTGCTTAACTATTAATGTTTATAAAGATAATAGTGAGAATGAAATAAAAGCAAATGCTCCTTATGTTTTTAGTTCAGCTCAAGTGAATAGTATTGCTCTTTCTTTGTTTTTGGCAATGTCATTAAAGCAAAAGTGGTCACCATTACAATTAATTGGTATGGATGATCCAATTCAAAGCATGGATGAAGTTAATGTAATCTCCTTTATCGATTTAATGAGATTATTTGTAGACAAACATAAAAAGCAAATTATTATTTCTACTCATGACCAGAGCTTTTATAAATTAATATTAAAAAAATTTAGGTATTATAATATATCTACAGTTGAGTATGAAGTATATGGAGATAAAGGCCCTACTCTAAAAATACCGCCCGTTCAAAACAATAAGATAGAGAGAGAATTAAGTTATGAACGTGCAAAGGATGCTCTTATTCGACTAGACATGAAAGATTAATTGTAAAATTAATAGTACTAAAATCCAGAAGAACGCGATTGAACTATCAATAGTTTAATCGCGTTCTTTTACTTTAGGTTCATATGATTTTAACGCCAAATACTTGGACCTTTGAAACCATCAAACATTGGTAATTTGTAAGCCCGTATTCAAACAACGCATATAAAAACAGCAGCACCTCCTGGTATGATCAACGTATCAATTTAAGGAGGTGCTTTTTCATATGCCGCAGCAAAAACTCACAATCGTCCCCGTTACATTACATTCCGAAAACAAAAATACTTCTGCACCAAATCCAGTAGTGATTTCTCCAAATCCTACTTGCACGATCAAAACCGGCAACGCCGAAATCTCCTTCTTCAACGGCGTAGATGAGCACATCATCCAAACGGTTATGAGGGAGTTGAAAAATCCGTGAAACACGATTTTACTAGCGTAAAAAATATTTACATCATTTGCGGTAAAACTGATATGAGAAAAGGTATTGACGGACTAGCCACATTAATTCAAGATTCCTTTGAATTGGATCCATACGGGGATTCCATTTTCTTGTTTTCAGGATGGAGTAAAGATCGCTATAAATGCTTATATTTCGACGGTGATGGCTTCGCCATGCTATATAAACGTTTGGATAACGGAAAACTCCAATGGCCAAAGGATGAAAACGAAGTACGGAATCTCTCTCAAAAGGAGCTCAGGTGGCTCCTCGAGGGGTTATCTATCCAGCAGCCAAAGGCGATTCAGCAGTCACCAAAAGGTGCCTTCTAAATTCGTTAAAGCCCTTCATTTTATCTTTATTCCACTGTTCGAACTCGTTATAATAAAAGAAGTGAATCCGAACGAAAAGTGGTGAATGATGTGGCGAATACTTCTTCTACGAATGAAAATCAATTTGATAGAGTAATTCGATTGCTCGAAGAGCAGTTGGCTCATTCGAATCAACAAAACCAGGAGCTATCAAAAAAATTGGATCAATCGTTGAAACAGAACGAAGCGTTAACGCAACAACTTCGGCACTTAACAAAACTCTTATATGGTTCTAAAACTGAAAAATCAAGATATAACGCACCAGAAGGGCAATCGTCATTATTTGATGATGACCCGTCTTTTAGCGAATCTGAGCACACAGAAGAACAAAGCCAACAGACCATTTCTTATACTGTTGTTCGAACTATTAAAAAGAAAAAACGAAATGATTCATTACGAGATGATATCGAAGTTGAAGCATTTCACTATCATCCAGAAAATATACAATGTGACTGTTGCCAGGGACAAATGATTGAAATTGGAAGTACAATCGTGCGCGAAGAAGCAGAATTTATTCCCGCAAAAATGAAGAAAGTCCAACACATAGAACATGCTTATGAATGTAAAAATTGTAAAGGTGATTCATTTCAAAAAGCCCAAATTAAACGTGGTAAGGCACCGCAGCCTGCCATTCAACGTAGCATCGCAAGCCCTAGCGTGCTTGCCAAAGTCATCTATGATAAATTTGCGCAATACCTCCCCCTTTACCGCCAGGTTAAGGAATGGGATCGTTACGGCCTGAATACCAACGATAAGAATCTTTCGAATTGGGTCATTCGTGCATCACACGATTGGCTATTGCCTATTTATGAAAGAATGAAAGATTTGATGATGAATAAATCGCTTTTACATATTGATGAAACATATGGACAAATACTCCACCGTTCCGATGGTAAATCGGGTCAAACCAATGCTTATAATTGGGTGTCTCGAAGTGTTCCTTGCCAAGGACCACCAATAACTCTCTTTCATAGTGCATTATCGCGAGCCCGATCCGTCCTTGAAGGATTCATTGAAGGCTTTTCAGGAACGATTATTTGCGATGGTTATTCTGCCTATGGCAAGTTGGAAGGCGTTACTTTCGCAAATTGTTGGGCCCACGTTCGCCGTTATTGGCTGAAGGCGGATAGCAAAAATGGCCGTATAGGTGTGAGCTTTTGTGACGATTTATACCGTCTTGAAAGGAAATTTAAACATTTGTCTCCGAGTAAGCGAAGAAAAAAACGCCAGAAATATTCGAAGCCAATTGTAGATAAATTCCTTGAATGGGTTGAAACGTCACCATTCTATGGAAAAAATGCGCTGGCGAAAGCAGCTGAATATACATTGAACAGGGCAAATGGACTTAGAGCATACCTGAACGACGGGCGCGTTGAAATCGATAATAATCCCGCTGAAAACGCCATCCGCCCTAACGTCGTGGGGAGAAAAAACTGGCTTTTCTCAGTCAGTGAAGCCGGCGCAAAAGCGAACGCCATTTGTCTCAGTATCGCAGAAACTGCCAAAAGTAACGGTGTAGATTTCTACGAATACTTGAAGAAACTTTTGACGGATCTGCCCAATCTTGGCATCCATCAAAAACCTGAAATTTTAGATCAATACATGCCCTGGTCAAAAGTGATTCAGGCCGAATGTGGGCAAAAATTGAAATAAGCCGTAAATTCGATTGAAAAAAATCGGGATTTACGGCTATTCGTGATGCGTACCGAAAGGTGCGCTTATTTTTTATAATTCGGGCTTACGGTAATTTAAAGATAGATATAACAATATGTTGTTAAAATAATACGGGTAATTATGATTTTATTTTAATAAGGGTATAAAAAAATAATCCGGTTAATTATAATTTCTTAGTTTTGTTATTAAAAAAAATTTTTTAAATCCGGGAATTTACGAATTCATTATCGAAAAGAAATGCTTTATTTTATAATATCTATATTCGGTTAATTTTGGTGTTTAATAACCGCTGAAGAACTTTCCATCCAGTACGGCGAAGGTATACTTGAATGTGGTATAAAAACTTCAACAGAGCAAGAGAATAGTTCTTGCGGGGCATCCGGAGGAAGGCTAGGTTGCTGGACTTGTGGAATGGTTAGCGGAAAGGATCCAATGCTAATGAGATTCATAGCAGAGGGGCATCGTTATGAAGGATTGCTTGAATGGAAAACCCTTATGCTTCAAATGAGGAACGATATTCGACTACGCGAGATTTTTCCAAGGCAGCATTATAATCGTATCCTAAAGCAAGTGGACAAGCCAGAACAGGTTGATTTATTTGATATAGATGAATCCACCAAAGCAGCAAATAACTTTGAGACTTATGAAAGGGCATTAACAGACTCCTATGCTCCGGGCGGGATGACGTTAGAAGGCCGCAGATTGCTTCTTGAACACCTTTTGTATATTCAAGAAAGAGACGGTCTTTCCCTTATCTCGGAGGATGAAATACAAGCCGTTTTAGGTGCATGGGAAGATACAGAGGGTATTTGTATTGACCGCTCTGAAATCAAGCCAAAAGCCATGAAATACGATGGAGAATTAGTATTCCTTCCTAACAAGACGGTAAATAAGAAAGCCACTAAAAATAAGAATGAGGTTTTCTATATTACTATCGAATTAAACAAGGAAAAAAATGAACTTTATACTTTCCTAAAAAACAGGCAAAGGGTAAATCGAACATCTCTCTACTTTTTCCCGGATTGTACGGAATTTAAAGAGACGAAACTCGTTTGGAATAAAGTTACCTTTGTTGTCTGTAAGGAAGGGATCACAACAAAATCAGAAGCTGCAGAATATGTTCACCAGTGGTTAGGGTGGCGATATGGTTCCTTTACGGATGAAACAAAAAAGGCCGCTCTTAATTTCTTGATTCTATCTGCTCTATCTGAAGGACTCACAGAAAGAAAAAAAAGGGAGAAAAACGTGACTATTGCTAATTTAGAGCCGCTTCCAGTAACACATAATGAATCTGGTCAAATGGCTTTTGCAATTTAAAAAAGGAATTTGAGGTACTTTATAGAAATTATAAAAGGGACAAGCAATATGTCCCTTTTATATGGAGGGGAAAACACTTGATTAACAAAACGCGCATTTTCATTAGTTCAGCTTATGAAGAAGACTTGAAAAGCCCACGCAAAATAATAAAGGAACATCTTGAAGATAGTGGTTATGAAGTGCCGATATTTGAAGCGGGTGACTTTGGTACTTGGGAAAAAGACACTTTGCAACAATGTTTAACAGTGGTGCGTAGTTGTGATATTTTCGTTCTACTCATTAACAAAAAATCTGGTGCTAATTCAACATTAATGAGAGGAAATGTCACTCCAACCTACTTAGAATATCAGGCAGCTCTTCAGGAGAAAAAGCATATTTTGGTTTTTGTAAATCCAGAAGTAAAAAACAACTTTATGTCTATGAAGGATGATTTTAAAAGGATTTTTGACACTTACGTTAGTGACCATCATAGGTTGCCTAGCTCTCCGTTTGACCCTATAAAAGACTGGGTAGAGGAGCAAATGAGAACAGAAAACTTATATAAAAGAATGTTACAGATAGCTGATCCTTTTGTATGGGCTTTTTTGTATGATGTTTACAGTAAATGGAATTGGCTTTATGAGTATGACATTGCCCATTCAAGGGAACATGCCAAAAATATTTCAGCGATGTTGAGTACCTCTCTTAAATCTGTTGTAAAATTTATCTCAGAACGGGATGAAATTGACCAATTAAAGACTTCTGCTACTTATTTGTTAGAATACGCAGATATAACATTAGATATACTAAAAGAAAAAAACGAAATTAAAAAAGGACCTCTCGAAGACTGGTCAAGAGTTTTACAAAAGAGTATCAATTTCCTTAGTAGAAATCCCATCGAAATTGTTCAAGCACGTGATTTTAATCCGCTGGTTGTTAACACTATACAAAGATGTCACGCTGCATCGCTTTATTCCTATAATGGAAAACAAGCATTAGATTTAATTGGGACTGCAGGAGATATTACAGCAAATGATATGTTTTCCTTAGATGAGACAGATGTTTTTGTTGTAAGTGCCTTTAATAATAAAACTCGTCTTTTTGCCTTTAGACAAGACAAGCAATGTCTTTATATTACAGAGCCAATAGGAAACTCAGTTCTTTGTTTACATTTCAATTTAGATACAAATTGGACAAAAGAAACAGCGGAGGCATACATGGCAGAGATAGAATATGCTATAATAAATCAAAATGAATTGTTTTTTGATTTTATGAAATTAGTGATAGGAGGGAGATCATGAGCAAAGAGCTTGCGAATTACAAAAGTACTGACGAGGTTGTAGTGGTCAAAATATCTCCAGCTGTTTATAACGGTAAATATGTTTCTACTTACAAAAACCTAGGACCGACAGTAATCAGCGGTTCTAAACATGCTGGTGATTTACGTTCGTCACTTAAGAAAACAATCGAATCAGTTAATCATGCATTAAGGGAATCCGAAAAAATTATTCCACTTAACAAAAATGCAATTAGGGGTTACTAATAAGTAAAAGGGAACTGAGTTCACTCAGTCCCTTTTTTATTTTTTCAAAAGATTTAAGGCTTTTTCCTTAAGTGCAATATGCTGTTCTATTATTTCCTTCCTTCTCTCTTCCAACTTTGCTTTTTTATCCTCAAATACGATTGGTCTTGCTATTGTCCTGATATCTATTACTTTTCCCATTACAAACAACCTCTCAATTCAAATATTAAGGAAAACGGACACTAAATCAGTTAAAATAAGTATATAGTATTTTTTCCATGGAGGCTTATTTGTTTTGAATTCACGCATACATATTATAGATTCCATTAGAGGTCTAGCTATTTTAGGCATAATTCTAGTTAATATTCCTTCTTTCGCTTGGCCCGAGATATACGATTCTTTTCCTAGCTCTTACTGGCATACACCTGCAGAGAAATTATTGCATGACATCCTATCACTGTTGGTCCAATCAAGTTTTTATCCGGTTTTTGCCACCCTTTTTGGTGTAAGTATGTTATTTGTTTTTCAAAGCGCGGAAAAGAAGGGATTGAACCAATACTTTGTATTTCTCAAACGTTTGATCATACTTCTGATAATTGGACTTGCTCATGCTCTGTTTATATGGCATGGAGACATTTTAGTGGTATATGCACTCCTGGGATTGCTCTTACTGCCTTTTTACCGTCTGAGTGCCAAACTTTTATTTAAAATTGGATTAACCCTTTGGCTTGTTCCTAACGCCTTTTATGGTCTTTGGCTATTCGTTACAAAGGCTGTGATAATACCTTACGATAATACATCGGCTATCCAAGAAGTAATTAAACAGTACCATAGTGGTATACTAGCTGCTTTTAATCAAAACATTCACGAATGGTCTCAATTATACAGTTTAGCAAGTCTTCCTTTTATTTTTATTAGCATCTTCCCAATGTTGTTGTTTGGATTATCCCTAGCTAAAAGTAATCTGCTTTCAGTGATCGCAGAAAATCGGCTTAATGTTAACTTAGTATTAATTGGCTCCGGTGTAATCGGACTTTCTTTAAAGGCTCTCCCGCTCATCGGACCATCTAATATGTTATTCTCTCACTTAGCTGAAGTATTCGGTGGTCCTATTGTTGGATTATTTTACGCTTTATTAATGGTAAAGTTTGCGAATAAACTAGCTCAGTTTCAAACTGCTCTATCATATGTTGGAAGAATGTCCTTAAGTAATTACGTGTTTCAATCACTTACTGGATTTTTAATTTTTAAAGTCTTAGGGTTATACGGTAAAATATCAACAATACACACGATAACAATTGCTTTAATCATTATTTCCATGCAGCTGATTATTAGTAAATGGTGGATTAAAAAATTTAACTGTGGCCCACTAGAAAATATGTGGAAAAAGCTTACTTATTTCCATCTATCAAATACTAGAGTTAAAGAGATTTCGTAGGGTGCTTAATAAGCATTCAATAATTAAATATTTAAATATTTATTGCCTTAATAGGCAAATAATAGTAAACTTAACTCATAACTTCTTTAGATTTTTTGATTTTTTTGCAACCATTTTGGTTAGCGGGTTAAGTTATTAAACGCAGCGTCCTTTGGGATGAGACTTTTTAACACAATTTTTTGTGTCAATAAAAGTCCATTCTGGAGGGCGCTTTTTTGCGTTCTAATAAAAATATTTCTTTATTCCAGAAAGGGAGGAAACAAGTAATGAGAGCTTTGGCAGAGGTATTAGGTAGTAAAAATGATGTATTTGAGGATTGTAGAAAACGAGTGCAGGTTTTAAGCAACACTGAAAAGTACCGCCTTACCGCAGAAATACTTATGAAAGATGGAAGTCGTCGGATTTTCCGCGCGAAAGCCGTTGATAAAAATTCTGCTACCCGGGAAGTATTAACTTTCGTTGCAGCTGTAGAAGAAGCAACCGCCGAAACAGTCATGTGGAGATTTAAAGGGGAAAATACGTATCACATGAGTACTAATTATAACGCTCGCCCTTCAATCTTCGAACGTGCTAAAAAGGCGTTTCTCACCTACTTTATTGACCTATAAGCATTGAGCGAATTAAGAAACTTGAGAAACTTTAAGAAAGGTTGTTGTTTAACTATGAACAAACACTTTGCTATCGCAAAGGAAGAAATGGTTTTCTATGGTACTGAAAATACTTCGTTACAAAACTTGTTAGCGGTAGTAATTGGTCCAAAAGCAAACCCATCCATTACCGGGCAATTGGCTTCATTGGGAGTAAAAGGGCTCTCTTCTTTATCAAAAGAAGAGTTACTTTCATACGAAGGCATTGGAGAAACGATTGCAGATCGCATTATTGCATGTTTAGGTCTTGCTGGACTAATGAACAGGTTCAAACTTGAAAACAAGTATATTGTTCGTTCTCCAGAAGATGCTGCTAAATACTTTTCGGATATGTCTATATTAGACCAAGAACAAATTGAAGTAATTTTTTTAAATACGAAAAATGTTGTACTTGGTAGAAAAACTATCTTTAAAGGTTCATTGAATGCCACTATAGTTCACCCAAGAGAAATTTTCCGCGAAGCACTAAAAATAGGGGCTGCCTCTATTATTGTGGCTCATCAGCATCCAAGCGGTGATCCCTCGCCTTCGAAAGAAGATATTGAGGTAACACGGCGTTTAACTGAAGTCGGAAAAATTATGGGTATTGACTGCCTAGATCATATAATTATCGGACACAACAAATTTATATCACTAAGTGAAAAGGGGTATTTGTAATGAATAACGTCGTATTAATTGGCCGCCTTACAAAGGATATGGCAGATCTACGAGGTTCAGAAACTAAAGTTGGACTTTTTACTATAGCTGTAAATCGTAAATATACGAACTCCCAGGGTAAAAAGGAAGCAGATTTTATCCAAGTTAAGGTGTTCAAAAAATTAGCTGAGAATTGTAAAAAGTACCTTAGCAAAGGAAGTTTGGTATCTGTTGAAGCATCCTTGCAGACCGGTAAATTTACTAGGGACGGCAAAGATAATTACTTTATGGAAGTAATTGCAGATGATGTACGTTTCCTTGATACCAGAAATCGAAATAATAACTCTTCTAACGATGAGGAGGGCTCAAGCAATAATAACGATTATGATGGTGACCCATTCGCTGGTGCTACTGAAATAACCCCAGGAAATGACTGGCCATTTTAATTGGGAAGAAACAAAAGCGTTCACACTAAACGGTGAACGCTTTTTATTTTAGTAAATTTATTTAACTGGGGGAATTTCTATGGAAAATCTATATTGTGTAATTTTACCGGAGGGCTCTATTGCTTTTAATGGCATTGCCTGTGACCTGCATGAATACTTAGAGGAAAGAATCGATGAAGTTCTCGGATTCACTCCAATGCTTCAGGAATCAGAAGATGAAGGGTATCTGGAAATGTATATTCACACTGATACCTATGAACTTCTTTCTGATAATGAGCTTGCTAAATTGGATGAACTCGACATTACTGAAGATGATTCCCTCGAAGCAATCTGCAGGCTATTAAATGTCCGGATTGAATTATATAAAGGGGAGCAAATTGTCACTTGTACAATCTGCCTTAAAGAATATCCTGAAGTCCTGGTTAATACTAAGGATTTCGTGGAGGAAAAAATTTGCCACAACTGCCTTCCAAAACATCCATTCCGAAAAGATTTAGTCTTATTAGGAGTTAATATTTATGGAAAAGTGGCAGGCATATAAAATAATAGCATTTGCTAAGGAGGGGTAAACTTTTTACCTCTCTTTTTATGTTTAAAGGGGGACTTCCAATGCCGTTACCGCATTGCTACGAAAACAGCGAATCAGTTGAACCTTTCCTGTCTAGAGCAAAAGAAAGCCTTCCTTATCTTGCATATTTAGCAATTCAAGGGGCTTATGCCGAACAGGATAAAATGTTCAAGGTTGTGGCACTTACACACCTTCGGAACTATTTTAAAAAGGCCGCTATTCCAGAGGAACTATTTAAAGAGCTTATTAGTTTGCTTGATACGTTTAAAGATCCTTATGAGGACTTTCTTGAAAAGCATAACTTAAGCAGCTGGACTAAAACTAAAACTAACATTCTAGGAGGAATCATTTAATATGAGCCATGTTGGAAATAAAATCCGGGCAGGTTTCTTTGCAACACCATCACGCCAGGGAGAATATTTTACTAGTTTACTAGAAGTAGAAGGCAGCGGAGTTTGGCTAGACCCAACTTGTGGTGAAGGAGAGATCTTAAACCAATTATCTGCTCCTTTTAATAAAGAGGATTGTACCATCTCTACCTATGGAGTTGAGTTGGATAAAGCTAGGGCAGAAAAAGCACAGCATTTATTAACCCATTGTCTTAATGCACCAATAGAGTCAATGGTTATACAAAATGACGCTGTTTCTTTGCTCTATCTCAACCCACCTTATGACTTCACTATGAAGGGAATGGATGATGAATCAGCTGACCGTAAAGAATGTACCGAACTATATCGCAATACCCGCTATCTAAAGGAGAAGGGATTAATGATTTATGTCATTCCTTCTTATAGATATGCTGACAAGCGGATAGCACGGTTTTTGGCCACTCATTTTTATAACATTGCAATGATGCGGTTCTCTGATGAGGATTATGATGACTTTCACCAGTGCATTTTTATTGGAAACAAGAAATCAGGAAAGCATAAAGAGTTTAATCAAAAGCTTTTTGACTTCCTGACCAATATGGAATCCGAGGAATTTGTACATTCAAAAGTTACTCCAATTGATAAATTCGTAGCTGCCAATAAGAAATGGAATGTTCCTTCTGGAATAGAAGAGTTAAAGACTTTCTATACCAAACTAGCGAATAAATCTGATTACTCAGAAGGCATTCGTAATAGTAAGGGATTCCAGGCATTTATGAATCGTTCAAAACCAAGGCAGTTAGAAATTGGAGGAAATCCAATTCTACCGCTAAATGTTGGTCAACTCGCCCTCCTTTTGGCCTCTGGCGCAGTGAATGGAGAAATTGGAGAGGGAGAAAACTATCATTTGGTTCAAGGACTGGAACTTGTTAAAAAGATTCCTACCCAGGAACAAAAGACTCATGATAATGGCAGTCTTACCACTATTAACAAGATACGCACAAAAAGGGAAGTTTCCGTGAAGATAATAAATCCAAACGGAAAAATCTTAAAGCTGGTATAGGTGGGCTAAAAATCATGTTCTATGACGAAAAAAGCATGTGTCATATGCTGTGAGAAATTTGATACAAAAACTACGCATGATATCAAAATTGTGTAAACCAAAATATCAAAAAAAGATATTCAGATGAAGAGGCTTTTATAAACATTTATTGTGAGGAACTTTTCAATAAATAGTAAGGGGGAGACAAAATGTCTAGTGAATACAACAAAGTTTGCTCTTTCAGTAATTTTGAATTCGGTTATTATGTGAGACCAGATAATAGTTGTGTTGATGAACACAAGGTTGTTGCACGTTATTGGGACAAAAAAAACAACTTCCTTGATGAGAAGATTCTCTCTTATGAGGATAGTCCAGGGGAAGCTGTACAAACCATTTCTAGACTCCTTAAAGAGGGTGTTGTATTCAATAACGTTTATGGAACACAAACTTTTCCTGGGGGATTAGAATTAATATATCGTGACGGTCAGCATGTTCCTTTTAAGTTATAAAGAGGAACAGTCAAAACAAATTAGAGGGGCAAAGAAGTTAATTCTTCTTGCCTCTTTTTTATTATTAATAACCAATGTGGAGGAATTTAAATATGGAAACAAATCAATTGTCTTTATTTCAGACTGCGCCAGTTGAATCAATTTTATTGGATATCCGGACTGAACAACAATCTTCTAAGAAGGTTGCATATGACGTAGGCGAAAAGATCGGGCTTGCCCGTAAAGATATTGCTGCTTTAAGAAAAGCATTTGAGGAAAATCATTCTGGTGCCTTATTAGAGGAAATTGAAGGCTTCAGCTCAGTATTAGCCGCTGAAGTCATTACAAAGCATGAACTCTTTAAGGGATTCACATTACAGAAGGAAAAGGAAAATGAAGTTGAACCAGCTGTAGCACGAGCAAAACAATTGCTGATTCAGCGGATTGATTCAAAACCTACAGATGATTCAAAAGAAAGCCGGCTCAAATTTATGAAGGCAGCCCAACATCTTCTTGCTTTAATGGAGCCAGTTAAGACGTTGGATGAATTTTATACCTTTATTAATAATGTAGCAAGTCTACTAAGGCAAGAGAGAAATAACCTTAGTTATTATGAAAAGTCTTTTGAAACTCTCAAAACCGAATTAGATTGTCTTGAGAAAGGTTCGGAACAGTGGAAACAAATGTACAAAAAAGCTGTATCCACTAAAGGGATTCTAAATGAAACCCGAAAAGCATATGAAATTGGTTTAAGAAGCCTTGGAGATAAGTTTTGTAACTTCTTTAGGAGCAGGGCAAGTTATACAAGCACTTTAACCAATGCTTTGAAGGTTAATTCCTGGGATGAACTTCTTACTAAAAAGGAGAAAAAGCAAACTTCTACAAGAAAGCCTGTTTGGGAAAGAAATCTTCCTGAACGTCCAGATCGTACTGGCGGAGCTCAAAGTCCTATCGAAAAACCGGAAGATCTAATAACTTTCTTCGGTTTCCGCGGTGTGGAATTTGGCCATTACATGGAAGATGAAAAGGGAATGGAACATATTCTCCGTTCATCTGAAGCCTTTATGGATTTGGCAGAGCTTTTAGGTGTAGACTATAAAGCTGTTTCTCTTGATGGAACACTTGCTATGGCTTACGGCGCCCGTGGACGTGGAGGTAATGCATTGGCACATTTTGAACCAATCTCCAATGTTATAAACATGACAAAAGAGAGAGGTTGCTTAGGTGTGCTAGCACATGAATTTTTTCACTCCCTTGACTCAAGGTTGTATAACCTAAGCCATAAATCAAAAAATGGGAGAAGGGGTTACGCTTCTGAACCCGATACTCTTGGTAGACATTTAGATTCCTTCCTGCAGCTTTTGTTTACAGAATTAATCGATACGATTAAAAGCGGAAGTAGTATTGGCTATTATGAGAACACCAATAAACCCGGTGATAGATGGAGAGGAATAGCTTTTAAAACAATATACAAGCGTCATGGTGGAGACCTTTTTAAAGCAATGGAAGAGAAAATCTCTAATGCACAAGAAAAGCTTGAATCTCAATTGCGCTACTATTCTTCATTATCCTATATTACCGATAAGGACAGGGAAAAGTTGAAAAGAAAATCAGAGAGGGATATTAAGGCATTTGCACAAGCCATTGCTTGGTACCATGAAGTCGAAACTGGCGAAAGGGTAGACAAAATACCTTATCCATCACCAATGTCCAATTACTATCAGGCTTCAATTTCTTTGGATAAAAATAAGGTGGGGAAATATTGGTCAGCCAATCTGGAACTTACAGCTCGTGCCTTTGAATCTTTCATTCAAGATAAATTAAAGGATGCCGGCAGAAGATCCGATTACCTTGTTGCTGGAACTCGTGACGGCTTAGCCTTCCCTATGGGTGAAGAAAGAGAAGCCATCAATAAAAAATTTGAAGAAATATTTAAGTTCATCAAAGAACTTAAAATACTTTAAGGTGGGAAATTAAAAATGAAAAATAATGAGTTATTTAACACATTAAATATATTCGATATTCATGGAGCTGTAATGAGCCATATTGAAGGCTGTTTTCTATCCTTGGGACCTAGTGAATTTCAACCAACTATGATTTGTATTGTTGGAAGCCGACTTAATGGGACTCATTCAGGCGAAAGTGATTTGGATATTGCTATTGCCTACAGAGGTACTTTGAGGGAAGATGACTGTTTTAATGGCCTCATGGAGGAACCTTTATTCTTTGAGGACATTAAAGTGGATTTTATTCCTTACAGTGAACAAATAGGAAATGGGATTGACCTAGACCGTCCTCATTACCTTCTTTTTTCAGAGGATGCGGAAACCATTTTCCAGGAAGAAAAAATGAACGATTTGTAGCCAAAAAACAGTTATATTTGAGTTTCGTTTAAAAGGACATGCTATGGAGAAATCATTCCAGCGAAGACGCATTGAGAGTGTTGTTTAATAGCAATGTTCTTTATGATTCTTTAATGACAGCTGAATATTCCAAATCATAACAAACACTTTTAAGGGCTTCCTCACCAGGAAGTCCTTTCAAATTATAGGAGGATTATCATGCAAATATATTGTTCGTATACATCAGATACCGAGCCGAAGGAAATTGTAAAACGGTTAATTGATATATTTTGGTCTGATATTTATAACGTGCAGGTGATTGAAGAAACTCTCAAGGCTGCGACTAAATTGACCATCCCTCAATCTATTCAGAAGTTCATAGAACGGATGGACTGTTTAGTAAAGGCTGAGAAGAAGATTTCTCCTCTGTATGTTATTGAGCCCTATGGTGAGGCATTAGAACAATTGGACCCTATTTATTACTCAAAAAAGCGGAGAATTTTCTATCAAGAGGATATCGAATTTTGATATATGCAACCAGGATGGCGGCTATACAAGAACAATTAAGTTTTATGAGTGAGAGCAAATAAAAACTACGGGGGTATTCATAATGAATTTAAAACTAAAGAAGGTATATACCGTTTCTAAAAAAGGAAAGCCAGAGAAACCTCGTCTTTTCTTACAGCACATGGTTTGTGAAGCTGCCGGCTTTGAGGTTAAGGGAGAAGTTTTCATCCGTATTAATGAGGAAAACGAAGAAATCTTATTGCAAAACTTCCCTTTCGAAGATAAGCAAGATGTTCATACTATACATGTTGCTTCAAGAAAGAGTAAAATAAGTGGGAAGGAAAGACCATTGGTAGATACAGCTGGAGATAAATATTGTTCTTTTCTCGATATTAACCAAAAAATAGAGGTTAATGTCTTTAAACAAGGAAATAAGGGACAAATTATAATCCGGCCGCTTGAATATCGCTTGTTTGAAAATAGCACAATCCCAACACCTAAGGACCAGCGTATTCGTTTATTATCTGTCTGTGCCGGTGCGGGAGTAGGAACGAGCGTTCTTCAGGATACTAGCTATTTTACTCCTATACAAGAAATAGAATTAGAGGATGATTCAGTCGAAGTCTTGCTACATAATTTCCCGAATTCAAGCGTGTTCTGCGGAGATTTACGTGATTGTCAGGACATTGCTGAAGTGGATATGGCTTTTGTGTCCCTTCCATGCTCAGAGCATTCCAGCCTTGGCTTTCAGGAGGGCAATGTAATGAATGATTTAGTAACAGCATGTGCGAAGATCATTCATTCATCTAAAGCAGAGATCCTATTCTTTGAAAATGTACCACAGTTTTATAAAAGCAATGCGTGGGAGTCCCTTAAAAGCCTATTAAATGATGATTACCCATTCTGGGCTCAAAAGGAATTGGAAGCATGGGATTTTGGCTCTCTAGCCACTAGAAGAAGGACTTACGCAGTAGGTTTCCGGAATGAAGAAAGATTCCTTACATTCGATTTCCCTGCTGCTCCAAAGGTTAGAAGAAAGAAGTTAAAAGATTTCCTTGACCGCTCAAACGTACAGCATGAATGGAAGTGTGTAAAAAAGTTCATGGAGTCTTTTAACAGTCGTGAAGCCTGGAAAGATAGAAGTTTGGAGCTCACTTTTGTTCGCAAGGATGCGGAAAGAATACAATGCATTCCTAAGCGCTATACGAGCCAATGTGCGTCAAATAGCCATGTTTTAAGTGATGATGGACAAAGCTTTCGTTTCTTATCTATTGATGAAATAAAGAGGATTATGGGTATTCCAGAGCATTTTAGTTTTACCGAGAATATCCAAAAAATAAGAAAGTACGAAATGCTAGGGCAATCAGTTGATGGCAGAGTGATCAAAGCCATTGCTAACCGCCTAGCTTACACATTCATGAAAGTTAAAACCGCTTCTACCGATACAATAAAGAAAAAGGTACAAAGCTATAACATTAGTAATAGCGGCCAGCTGGAACTTATGCTCTCTTTATAGAGGGCTTTTTTTATTTATTCATTAATAATTTATGTGATACAATTCATAAAGAAATCTAGTTAAAAAGGGGTTTTTTAATGACTGCAAGAGTGACAATCTATACCCGAACTTCAATAATAATGTCTGCTGATAGCTTACTGTCCCTTAGAACCCCGGATAAAGTAATAGGAACAGAAACTATCCAAAAAGTATTTTATATAAAAAAGAACGGTACTGGAATATCTGTTTTTGGAACCGGAAGACAAAATAATATCAATATCAGAGATATATTAAAAGAGTTTGCTTCTAATCTACCAAATCAGAATCAGACTTCTGTTGCCAGCAGCCTTTCAGATTTTATGAAGGCTAAGTATTCTAATTTCCATACAGACTTTGTTTTATGCGGTTTCGATGGTGATACACCCTTTGTTTTTGAATTAGAGTCCAAAAACCAATGGCAACCAGTGAGAAAAAATCTGGACGATGCAGGAAACATTAAAAGTGATATATTAGGAGATTTATCAGATTCAACAATAAATGACATTATACCGTTATTACCAAATTTTGAGCAAATTACAAATATTGAAGCATTAAAATTAATTGATACCATATTTGACCAAGAAATTAAAAACCAAAGTAAAACAGGCAAATTCATTAATGTTGGAAAGCCAATAAATTACTTGGAACTATTCCCTGACTCCCATATGGTTATCGGTCCGTTAGCAAATGATAGTTATTTAGATTAATTTAATATTGGTTATCTTATTGAACTTTCATTCTCTTCATGTTTTAATATAGGTACACACAACTGGATAATTAAAGGGATAGACCCTAGTATTAAGAGCTGACTTTATTTTCGGTTTCTTTATGCTAGGGTCTTTTCTGCATTTATTTACCAACTTTTTCGACAAAATTCAAGCTACTTGGCCAACAGTTTTATAGAAACCAACCGATATATTTGATATGATGATAAAAAAAGAGACTCCATTTAAACATTCACTTAAATAAAAAAACCCACCTGGGCATCTCATTTAATCCATTCAGTTTGGCCGCTGGAAGATTAAATGAAATTGATGAAGGCGGGATTTCTTACTTGCATTAATTAATCCTATTTTACAAAAAGGGGCAATAATTATCAAGTCTGAAATCTGCGTGTCTTTTCATCTCTATTTGGGAGGGGAAAGGGGAACGGAGGTTTTTTGTTTTGCAAGATGATAAGACAAATCTTAAAGGCGGGAAGGATAGGCTTGATTATTACAGGAGCATAGATACAGGTATTCTTGAACCGCGCTTAAAATTAATAAAAGAAGAGAGCCAAGAAAGTTTAGTAACCAGGACTTACTATTATCCGGAACAAGATAAAGTAAAGTATACCGAAGAAGAGGTTAGAAAGTTCTCCTTAGACAGTTATGGGGAAAGCATTCCTTACATTGATGGGGAACTAACTATATTTAATAACTATCTGTTCGACTTCTGGGGGTATTTCTTAAATGCAGAAGGGCTTGCCCTATATGGACATTTAAAACGGTTTGCCTATGGAAACAAGGATTGGTGTTTTCCAAACTTTGAACTGATCAGTTTGAAAATGGACAAATCTCGACCAACCGTACATACATATATGGATATTCTTGAAAGATATGGGTTTGCATATAAATTTGGTGTTTGGAATCGCTCCAGAGAAGGAGTAGAGGAAGGTCCGATTTTTAAGATCCGGAAAAAGGTTCCTTTGCTTTCAAAAAAGCTCATTTATGGTGACCCGGACATTGTTATTCCCGATGATGCTCCACCGCACATAAAGAAGGCTTTAAAAAAGGAAAAACTAGGCTTGCCAAAAAGGTTGCAGCTTGAACACGAAAAGTATGTTAAAACCATGATAGATAATAACGAAACAGTGAAATTAGAAACAGAAATTGACTTTGAATCAATTTACCGCCAGTGGCAGCAATATGGAGAGCTCATTAAATCCTCGAGTAAAAGAAATAAGAGCAAACTAGCAAGTCAGGTCCGTCATGAGAAAGACATGGATAAAGAAGAGCAGGCCTTATTGAATTTCATTAAAAGTTTCATATCTGCGAAAATTAGTAAACCATCATATGATACTTGGTTTGCGAATGTATTGTTAAAAAGAGAAAATAACGACATTACCATCATTGCACCTAATGAATTTGCCAGAGATTGGCTAGAAGAACGATATGTACAGCTAATCAAGAATGCTTTGGAACAATATAATTTTGAAGCAGAATCTATCAAGTTTGGTATCCTACAATAATTGAATTGTAGGATTTTTTTTAAGGATTTTTATGGCGGTTAAAGATTTATTAATACAGCTTAAAAATACTTAAATCTAGGTTAAAGACTTTTAAAACTACCATAAAAAATCTTTAAGGTATAGGTTAAAGATTTTTTATGGTATACCTTAAAAATTTTTTAAGGTATTTAATTCAACATTTAATAATAATGGGTAGGTTAAAATTTTTTTAAGGTATATACATAGGTTAAAAATTTTTTAACCCCCCATTAAAGAATTTTTAACCGAATAAATACAAAGGGGAATAAATACTCTTTTAAATTAATATTATATGGAGCTAACTTTAATCCAATTTTGTTTTCAGATATATAATATTGGGGCAGGAATCTATTAGCACATCATGTTTCATATACTAATAGCTGGACCCGCCAAATAATTATTTTCTTGTCGAAATACAAAAGAAAGGATATAATACCAATATATTCTTTTTATACTTTTTTTATTTTATGGCAATCTGATTTACGGATTAGCGGGTACTACATTAAATGAAACAGCCTTTGTGGTTGATAGTTAAAATAGCATTTCTTTTGCTATTTATTATCAAATTCCACAAAGGCTTTTTTTGCGTTTTCAGAGCTTTTATTATGGTGGTTAACAACGGGAATGGGATTACCTATTCTCGTTTTTATATATAAAAACTTTAAGAGTAAGGGGCTGCTGTAAAATGGTATATCGCCAAAACAAAAGTAATAAAGTGAGTAAGGACGGACCGAGTGTACAAGAGAAAGTTGATGAACTTGTGTCAATCCTGGAAGAAGGAGTTTCGAATTTCCGTTATTCTCCTGAAGAGTTTAAAGCTCTTTTACAGATGAAGGCTTTAATGCCTAATTACTCCTTCAGAAACATTATGGTTGCCAAGACTCAGTATCCAAATGCTAGTTTTATAGCTTCATTTAAGCGCTGGAATGAGTTAGGCCGGAAAATTAGAAAGGGAGAAAAGTCCATTAAAATCTTCAAACCAAATTTCAAAGCTGTTGAAGATGAAAACGGAGAAGTGGAAACGAAGCTTGTTGGTTTTCTAACTGTACCGGTATTTGCCTATGAGCAAACTGAAGGCGAACCGCTACCCATTGACAAAGTGGTCATTAAACTTGAAGGCGAATCTGAAGAAGCACGAGAAATTATTGAGTATGCTGAACAGATTGCTTCCAAGGATAATTGTCCAGTCACTTATGGGGATGCAAAAGGTGCCAATGGTTTTTATAGCCCTTATCTACACCGGATAGTTGTTAGTGATACCTTAAGCATAAATCATCGTTGTAAAACATTGGTTCATGAACTTGTTCATTCCAAAGTACATCGCCATGATCAATCTTCCTCTTCATCTGAAAAAGAGGTAGTTGCTGAGGGGACTGCTTTTGTTGTTTGTTCTTTCTTTGGTTTAGACACTTCCGATTACTCTTTCAGGTACGTTAAGTCCTGGAGTAAGGGAGAAGAAAATTCACTTTTAAAATATGGTTCTCAAATTTGTGATATTGCTAGGAGAATCATTGGTGAATTTAAAAATTTGATGGAAGAAGAAAAAGGCAAACAGGACCTAATGACAGCATGACATACTTGAAAGAGGAGAGGTTTTATGGAACAGGTAGCTTTTAAATTAGAGGAATATGCTGGACATAAATTTTATGTCGAGTTTGTAAGCATGCTTTCTTTTGGATATTGGTTTCGCATTCATACGATAAGTGGCACACAAAATGTAACCATTGAGCACGAGGGAACAATAGATGAGGCACAAAGTGAGGTTATTCAGTCTTTTAAAGAAAATCTTATTTCTAATTTGAAAGAATCTTATGAATGACACCTTTGAATTAAAGGGCGACATTTCTTTTACCTATGAAATATCCGGTAATCATTCCGACGACAAGAGCAGGAATAACATTAAGGGACTCAAAGGATTTTGTACTGAATGCAATTACAAGGATTGTAACTATTGCACTTAAAATTGTTATTAATAGAGATTTCAATTGTATTCTCCTCCATATATAACGTATTTTCCTTTTGTTAAAATATAACATTTTTTATCTAGGTATACAACGAATTTTTCTAAAATAACCTTTTGGATAGTTCGTCTTACGAACCAAGGTAGTCTTTGAAACAAATTGTGAACTAAAGAAAATGAAGGAGTTGTTACTATGAAGTACGAGGTATTTGTATCTGTTGAGAAGGTAATCTCAGTAAAAGTAAAAGCTAATAGTGATGAAGAAGCCATTGAAAAAGCTAAAAATAAGTTAATGACTAGTTCGGAAGATTTCGCACAAATTTTAGATGCTTGTGTTGAGTAGTTCATAATTCGACTAAAATGTGCATTAATAATACGGATATATTACCAAAATTGAGTTACCTATCAAGTATAGAATACTCAAAAATAAAAAGTTAATAGGGAGGTGTATCCCTTACCTCATTAGTAGATAAGGGAACGCCACATGGCTTTTTTCCTTATCTATTAATGATATGGAAGGGGTCATATGATTGTATGGAATAAGGTAGAAGAAACAAACGAAAACCCAAAAATGCTTGAATTGTATCTTGAGCAGGCATGGCAAACCGCTTTTTGTTACGCATTAGCCGTAGAGCCACCGGAACATGAATGGCAAGGTGCAAAGCTTCTAATGACGATTATTGCCGGTAACGATTCAACACTCCAGGCTATGAAAGCTGCCGTTGATATCGGAAGTGGTGGAATGTCATTTGGACATGGGGAAAAACAATTAACGGACTATAAATTTGTCCAGCAATTCAGAATGTATTCAGATAAAGGAAAATATGAGAAATTCCCAATCACCATTAATCAAAACCGTAAAGCGGTTGCGATTGTACATGACGATTTGCTTGGTAATGGGGAATACATTCTCTCTTTTGATGGAGATCCAGCTGAAGACCTGAGACAAGTTTTAGGTGGAGGTAAATTTGGGCTTAACATCCTACCAGAATGGAAGAATATCATTTTAGATGAGTTTGTGAAACTTGGCTGCATTGAAGAGTTGAACTTCTATTTTGACAAGACTCTTTTCCCAGAAGGCTTCAGTATTTATAAGCTGAAGTTCGGGGAAGAAACCGCAGAGCAAGAGGCAGACGATATTATCTCTAATATGATTCAAAGAGGGTTATTGAAGTTTCCTAAGGCTGGAAGCGGACAAGCTGTTGAGTCAATTCAAGACCTTACTGAGTACATGACAAAGTTCATGAATGACATGGTAGATAAGGTTAGTAGGAAGGTAACTCCTATTCATAATCCATTGACTAACCCGGTTCATCCGCAAATTTCAACCTATAAGCGGGAGCTTTTCCCTGTTCAAGCCCATGTAAGTACAGCTGTAGCAAAAGTACTTAAGAAACAAAAGGTTGCTTTGATCCAGGGCGAAATGAGTACGGGAAAAAGTACTATGATGACAGCGATTCCTGATGTTGTTGCTGCTATGTCTAATAAGAAAGGCTATTTTGCTTGCCTCATGTGCCCTCCTAGTTTAACCAAAAAGTGGCCAGAAGAGATCAAGGAAATTATTCCTCATGCTGATGTTCGAGTAATCGAAAGGACAGAGCAATTAATTGCCTTCCATAGTTCTTGGACTAAAGCTGGAAGGCCAAAGCCTGATAAACCGACTTTCTTTGTTATCGCATTTACTACAATGCGTGGTGATTGTGCGACGGTACCTGCAGTTCACTTCCAATATAAGAAAACGGCTAAACAAAAATTAGAGGATGAATTACCTTATCGCTTTGGATACTATTGTCCAAGTTGCGGAAAAGCTCACCAAGTCATTGAGTCTTCTCAAACAGAGACCGACGAAGATGGAAATGAGCAAGAAACGCATACTAAGCGGTCAATGAATGAAGATGAATTCGGAGAAAGTCGCAGAATCCATAACTCAAAAAATCCTGCTAATGCTTTTTGTAGTGAATGTCGTGAAAGCTTATGGACCAAAAAGGTTCCTACACGCTTTTCTTCAATAAACGGATGGTTAAAGTTTGATAGGCAGATTTCTCATGCTTTAAAAGACAATAACCATAAGTTAATCGAACACTTGCATAATAACCTACCGGAAATTCCTAAGCAACAAGGAAATCCAAGAAGGATTGCTACAGTCGAATATATACGCAGGAAAATGAGATGGTTCTTTGATATCGCCATAATTGACGAGATTCATATGCTTAAGGCTGGCATGAGTGCCCAAGGTAATTCATTGGGTAGCCTTGCAGCCGCATGTAAGAAGGTTGTCGGAGGCACTGGAACCTTGTTTGGTGGTAAGGCTGAAGATATCTATTATACTCTCTGGAGATTGTTCCCTCACCTAATGGTAGAGAATGGCTATAAGTATTCTGAGGTCAGGAAATGGAATGAAGAATATGGAAACATCGAAACTACTATTTATAACTTTGATGATAAAGGTGAGTATAGCAATAAGCAGTCCAGAGGCGGAACAAAAAGGACAGAAAAAGTGCTTCCTGGGATTTCCCCATTCGTATTTTCTAAGTTCTTGGTACAAAACAGTGTCTTAGTAAGGCTGACAGATGTGTGGCCAGATCCTGTTGAATTAATAAATGTTCCTACTATTCTAGTTGATTTGGATGATGACTTAAAGAGTCACTACCGAGATATGGTAACTACCTTTGAAAATGCTATCCAATCAAGGGATGATGGACACAAACTTTATCTTCCGCTAACTCAGACAGGGATTGCTAATCCAGATAATCCATTCACTTATCCTTCTTTCTCAATCAAGACAGAGGATGGAGACCGAGAATTAATTTGGAGCCCTGATGTTTTTCCGAAAGAGCGGATTTTAAATAAGGAGAAAAAACTCCAAGAGATTATTAAAGGGGAAATGGAAGAGGGCAGAAAGAGCATTGTTTATGTGCGGGATACAGGCTCAAGTGTACAAGGTAGAGATGTTCGTCCACGATTACAGCATGTTCTTGAACAGATTGGTGCGAAGGTCTGTATTTTAGATACTTCTTCTACACAAACCAATAAACGTACTGAATGGCTAAAGAAAAAGATAGAAAAAGAGGGTTACGATGTTTGCATTGTTTCCCAAGAATTGGTTCAAGTAGGACTTGATCTTCTTTGCACTCCAACCCTCATCTTTTATCAATTCAGTTGGAGTCTTTTTACTATTAACCAGGCAGCAAGAAGGGCATGGAGAATTGGTCAAACTGAGGAGTGCCGCCTTTATTATCTAGCATATAAAGACACATTCCAGGAACAAATGGCCACTTTAATTGCTCAAAAGAATAAAGCTGCTGGTGCTATTAATGGTGAAGCAAGCTCTGATGGATTAAATGCGATGCTCGGGGATGATGGAGATTTACAATCTATGCTTATCCAATCCATCAAGAAAGGTAATGTTCTTAAAGGATCTACTGAAGAATGGGTAGCTGAAGCTTCCGAACGGGCTAGAGAGATCTTAGCAGGCATCGGTAAAAAGAAGCAAAAGGTTCTTACTGCCAAGGAACAGTTTGTTGCATGGGTTAACCAACAAATTGAAACTGATTCTTCTAAAAATGTCCTCATTAGGAAAGCCGCTACTATTACAAGCAACATTGAAAAAGGTGACATTACAGGTTTCCGCTTCATAAACGGTGTTTTGGAAGTGGATATTATTGAAGCCTTTGGATTTGATTGTATAGCGGATGGAGAACTGGTTGCCTATCTCACTGAGATTGAAAGAGCAGCGGCCGAAGCAGTGGAACAGCAAATTTCCTTATTCGAAATTAAGGCTGAGGAAAAGAAAACTAAGAGAAAGCGTACTGCGCCAGTTACTGGTCAGTTAGCATTTGAACTATTTTAGGGAGGAAAAGAAATGACATTCGTATTAACAATCGATTGGTTAGTATATCTATACTGGGTGATCGAACATTTTGTATTTGTTTATAGTCTAGAATTAAGAGTCCGTAGTTATTACGAGTACCATGAGCGCATCGCCCAATTAAATAAAGAAGATTGTAGTGAGTCTGTTGTAATTCCAATGCCTGTTAAGCTGCCGGTACCTGAAGCAGTAATAAGCCATTCTGTACAGGTAACACCAACGGATTTAGATTACAGAGCAGTAGACCTATTCTCAGAATTACAACAGGAGCTAGGAATTACTGAAGAAGAGATAGTTGAGGACCAAGTTGTATATTCCATGGCAAATTACGAGCCGGAATATGAAGAAGAGGAAATCGTTTATGGTACTTACGAGAATGTATTTGTGGATGATATTAAGTACCATGTAGAATCTGAAAACGAAGATTGTATTAATATTGACGATTTGAACGCAAGCGATTGTCCAGCTGGACCTACTTGTTATTACACGTTTGCTTCTGCCAGAATTGCTGATTGTATTGATGGAGCTCAAAGTTGGGTTGTCACTGTGATTGGCATGGAAGATTCTTATATCCATGTTTCTGATGGAAAGCGGATTTGGGTTAACTTAGGTGACAATGTAAACAGAATTAAAAATGGCGATGTTGTTACTCTTGATGTAATCCGCAATGGAAAGGAAATAACTGTTGAGAATGTATTTCTGTTAGAAACAGATGCAACTGCAGATTATACCATTCCTGATGAAGAGATTTACTACTACCAAGAACAACAAATTGCTATTTAGATATAACAAGAGAGCGACTTCCACAATGTCGCCTCTTACTTCCAGAAAATAAAACTTGTTTTTTGGAAGCAAGAGTAAATGAAAATTAGACCTTTTCTATTAATATTTTACATTTTTCTTGTGACAATCGTTATGTTTTCGACATACTTCGACATAACCAATAGGTAGTTTGTAATATAATTCAACAGAAATTATTGGAAACTATCTAACTTATTTAATATATTGATAAAGGCAAATCCAATGAAAATTGGAGACGCAAAGCTAAAGGGGCTAAATCCGAAAGGTCATGCCAGCCAGTTGCCAAGTAGCTCAGGACTATTTTGGTTAAGAATAGTCTTTTTATTTTAAAGAATAATAGATTAAGAGTGAAAGGGGCTTATCATAATGATAATGCAGAAGTTGAATGATAATCAGATTATTGAAATGAAGGAAGCTTTCCAGAAAGCTAAGTTAAGCCTTCAAAAGTTATGCTTTAAATATACAGCTACGTCCAAAGATTTATTTGTGGATGCAATTGGTGTAGAAAGAATTCCACAAACAGAGGAATACTACGATAACATAGAAGATAACCTAATTTACACAGAGCTTACTTGGTTAAGCACTCTCTGTAATAGATTGCAAATCAATTTTGATGCAACGATAGATGTTTTTCCGGATGGGAGCTTTAATCACAATTCGATTCATCTGGAATTAAATCCTGTTGTTGTTGGCCGTGAGATAAATAAGGCTCAGATTATGAGTTATTTTTTTCCTTTATTTAAAAAGTTGATTCCTTTAAGAGCGTTAGTTCGAAATGTTGAGTTTAAAGGTCATGACTTTAATCTAAGGAAAATCACTTTGGATATTCTTTTAGATGGTAAAAAAGTTAATACACTTCTTAACGATACGCAGCAAGTTAATACTCAAGCATTAGCCCAATGGTCATCTACATTGGAATATGTCCTAGAATACAACAAAGGCAGATACAAATACATAACATCAGTTCCAGTGGTTAACGGAAGAATGAGTACAGCATCTTTTGAATCCGCTATTTGCTTTAAGTTCGATGGAAGAGGAGGAAAAAGATGAGAAAGGGTATTACATATTTCACATTTGCCTTTCTAAGCCTTTTCACTCTGTTTCCCTTAACAGTAAATGCCAATCCTTTAATCGGCGGCAACAAAGGTCCAACACTTAATGAACAGTTAGGAACTTGGACTGAGAGCATAAATGGTCTTGCTCCTACTGTCTCCTTTATGTTTTCAGCTTTATTTACAGTAATGTTTCTTACTGGTGTTGTACGAATGGGATATTCTATTGTAACTAAAACAGGTCAAATTATGAAAGGCTCAACCGGAATTCTAATCTGGGTCCCGCTTAGCTTTTTCTTTATTAGAATTTTTATATTGATATTGTTTACAACGGATAGCAAAAATGTTACACTGCTTGCAAGTGATATTATAAACTTAATCAGAACCACTGGCTACTTTACTTCTGTTGGAATGACACTAATTGGGCTTGTTCTTTTTCTTTTCTTTAAATTGATAGAACATCCTGAATACGGTAGATGGAGTAAACGCCTTTGGGGTACAGCAGCACTTCTCACTTTACTGGCAACCGTTATGCCTTATGTGCTGGGAGCTGCATAATTTATACATAATAGGTGATTACTATGTTGAAACTTGTAGTAGATAACAACCAAATGAATAATAATAACCTTACTACGTGCAGAAACTCCTGCGATCTATTTGATGAGATAACTGGCCAATGCTCCATTAATCAGGGATTAGACGTAGATAGTCCTTATGAGGCAGCAAGATGTGGGTTCTTCATTTATAGAGAATCAATGGAATTGAAATATGAAAATACACCGGTCCGCCAAAAGTTTTCCTTGATGGAAGAGAATGCTGATTACTTATTGGACGACGAAGAAATTTTTCATCAATTAACCGGAAAATCTGTCCTAAAGGAAAATTACAAATATCCAGCTGAACCTGACTTTTCTTCATTTCGGGAAGACGCCAGGTGGTTTATCTCACAATGCGGTATTTATGGATGTTGGGTTGTTAATCTATATAAGAAACCGCTATCCATTCCAAGTAGCAAGGAAATTGCTGAAAAGGGATGGAGCAGCAAAGTTTATAAATCGCCAATCCCGCTTCATGATCATAAATCTCCATTATCAATTGCCTCCAAGATGGCGTGGGTGATTGATATTGATGGTTATGGGCAATATGCTTTGCTTGTTAACGGAAAGATCTCTTCAATTTCCTCCCCCAAGCCGAATAATTGGAAAAAGTGATTGATTAATTTAATAAACAACTGGTATAATTATCCTAAATGAATAATTTAAAGGGATCGACCCTTGTTGTAAATGCATGCCATAGGACTGTGCATTTACGGCAAGGGTCTATTTGTTTTGAAAGGAGTGAAATTTTGTGTGGAGAACATCATGATTATTAATGAAAAAACTTCTTTTAGAGAAGGCTTAAAAAAACTATTCGAATTAAAATTTGGCAATGTATTCAATATATTAGATACCGATTCAAAGAAATTACCGCGACAAGAGACGAAGGCGCCCAAACTGATCATTGTAGAACGGATTTCCAATTCCGTTACAGAAAGTTTTTTGATTGAAATGAGAGAAAAAGGATCAAAGGTTGTACTTCTAAGTCCGGAACCGGCGACCATACAAAGCAGTGCAAAGCTTGATATCTTTAATGGTTTTTTGCTAAAGAATATGCCAACAAATGAAATGCTTACAGTAATGAAAGAAATAATGGATACGGACAATGTTTATGTGCATCCTGAAATCGGTTATATCTTTCTTAAAGAATTGAAAAATATGAAAAATTAGGATATTTTCACTTGTGTTTGGTGTAATATATGATATAGTTATTGTAAATTACACGAGAGATGGGGGAATATTTCAATGAAAAAGACAATAGCTATTTTTGGAGGATCACAGGAAGGTACATACAGAAAAATCGGACAAAAGCATGGTTTAAATGTTCTTTTCCATTCTGGCAAGACAAGAAATGGTGGAAATAAAAAGGAATTTAAAAATCTAGTAAAAAATGCAGATTGTGTAGTTGTTATGCTTGGAGCTGTTGGACACGTAAGTATGGATATTGTTAAAGAACTTTGCAAAAAGCAAGGAGTAGAAATCCTTTTCCATAATGGATTTGGTGCATCCGGAGCAATTCAAATTTGCTTAGAACATTTAGAAACTAAAGCAGCCTAATTACGGAACAATCTTAGGGGAGTGGGCTATGAAAGAGATAGTAGTTTGGCTGGACGGTAGAAAAGTCATTGTTCAATACGATGAAGATACCTGGAAAGTGAAAGATAATCCACTTTGTGAAACATGGCCGGGCGATTGGTCTTTTAGGAAAGTAAGAAGTGCCGTTGAGAGATACGATTGGATCATAATAAGGAGGAGAAAAGATGGACCAAATAAGCTTTCAAAAACAAGTCATTCGGGATGAGTATATAAGTAAAGAGACTGGTAATTTCGTTAAGAATAAAGCGAAACGTATTCATCTTAGCCCCAAGCAAATTAGAAACACAAGGATGCTAAATGAAAAAAGTAGTATAGTTTCAATCCCCTGGTTCGAAAGTAAAAAATAAAGGAGGATAGATAAAATGGGGATTGTTTTGGTTTGCGCCGAAAAACCTGACCAGGCTAAGAAGTTGTCAGCACCATTTAATCATCAACATAAGGGAGATCATATAGCTATAGCACCTTGTCCAGTTTTCCCGGATGGCGCTATAGTTATTTCTGCGTGTGGGCACATTTTACAAGCATTTGACCCGATAGATTATGATGAATCGTTAAAAAACTGGACTTTGGAATCTCTTCCTATTATTCCTTCTGAATTCAAATTGAAGGTCGACCAATCAAAAAAGTCCTTTTTTAATAGTTTCAAAAAGTATCTAAAAGAACCCCGAATTTCATTTGTTGTAAATGCAGGGGACCCGGGTGTTGAAGGACAGCTTCTCATTGATGAAGTCCTTTATTATTTGGGCAATAAAAAGCCCGTTAAGCGACTTTGGACAACCAGTTTAACCAAAGATAGTGTGATTAAAGCCTTTCAAAATATGAAAGACAACAATCATTATCAAGGGTACTACAAGGCAGGCCTTGCAAGACAGCGGGCAGATTGGTTGTTAGGAATATCTTCAACTCGCGCATTAACGGTCCTAATGAAAGAAAAAGGCATTAATAAACTTTTTAGTGCCGGCAGGTGCCAAACAGCCTTAGTAGGCATTATTTATCAAAGGGAATTAGAAATTGAGAAATTTAAACCAGAGGCATATTGGGATTGTATTGCTGAGTTTCAATTTGGGGATAAGAAATTAACCGGAAAATGGTTCAACATGGATTCAGACCATATCTTTGACCAGGATGCTGCAAAAGCTCTCATTGGTTTTTGTGAATCAAGTGAAGCACAGATTTACTCTGTTAAGAATGAAGAAAAGAAAGTCAGGCCTCCTCAGTTCTATAACTTATCCGCGCTTCAGATGGAAGCAAATCGACTGTACGGAATGTCGCCAGCTAATGTATTAGCTATAGCACAATCATTATATGATAAATCTCTAATTACCTATCCTCGGACGGATAGTAAACATTTAACTCCTGGTGAAGCTGAATGGATTCCTACCATTTTAAAAAACCTCTCAGAAATAGAGGTATATAAAGAGCTTGTTAAATGTGCATCTAGGAGTATTTCTAGTGATAAAAGGTTTGTGGATGAAACAAAAGTTTCTGACCATTACGCATTATGCCTTACCGAAGAAAAAGTGAATCTTTCTTCTCTTCCAAAAGGGGAGCAAGTCATATACGACCTTATAGCAAAATCCGTCATTGCTGCTCATTATCCTGATTATATTTTCGATGCAAGCGAAGTAATTACGGCTGTACAAAACCGCTTTACATTTAAGAGTAAGGGTAAGAAAGTAAAACAGGAAGGATGGAAAGCAGTATATAATGGACAGACTTCCTATGAAAAGTCTGAAGATAAGGAAGTAAATATTTTGCCTCCTGTTGTTGAAGGTGAAAGTGGGGTAGTTTTATCCCTTGAGTTAAAAGAAGGAATGACCAGCGCACCAGCTCGTTTTTCGCAAGGGGACCTTGTAAGTATAATGAGCAACGCAGCTTTTTATATAAAAGAAAGAGAAGACTTTAAGAACAGCGAATTATCACTGGGTACTGAAGCAACAAGGGCCAGTATTATACAAACAGTATCTTCCCGCTACATAGACATTAAAAAGAATCTAGTTTATATCCTGCCTGAAGGAAGGCTTCTGATTGAAGCGTTAGGAGATAACAACTATTTAACTTCAGTTTTAACCACCGGTCGAATGGAACGATTCTTAGAACAAATACAAAAGGGTAAAGGTTCCATGAATGAGTTTATTAAAAAGACAGAAATGGTTACTCATGGAGTAATTCAGCAGCTTAAACACGACTCTAAAAATTGGAATTTTCAAGATTATATTAAAATCATTCAGGAAGCCGAAATCATAGGTAAATGCAAATTGTGCGGTGAACCAGTATTTGATAAAGGAAATTACTTCGGTTGTAGCGGTTATAAAAAGAATGGTTGTGAATTTAAAATCTCTAAGACAATCCTTGGCAAAGCCATTAGCACAGAAAATGCTAAGAATATATTGAATAAAGGTCATACCAATTTAATCAAAGGCTTTAAAAAGAAGGGTACAGATAAAACTTTTGACGCCATAATTGAATGGAATGAGAATAAGAAATCAATTACATTTAGTTTCCCGAAATAAAGGAGGAAAAAGAATGAATTCAGCTTTGTTACATAATGGCCAGGTAATAACAGCTGCAGAATATAACAGTGATACCCATGGAAGTCGCATCTATTGTATCGATCCCGTATGTAAAAAACCTGTTATTTTCGTTAATGGATCAGAATCTTCGGTCCCTTATTTTAAAACTACAGGAAAGAATTTAGATACTAAACATCACGATAACTGTGGATTTGCCCGCCCTTTAACATTTGAAGAAAGCATTAAGAAAGTTGGCGAATTCCAGGAAGAATTAATGGATAAGGGAATAAAAGAAGTCGTTATTCGTATGAATATGAACAAAATTGATCCTGATTACGAAGGTAGACAAGTGGAGCGGGAAGAGAGCGAAAAAAAACCAAAGGATCCTAATGAAGTTAAAGTGAAACAGGAAAGTGCAACACCTAATAGTATTGGTTCTTTAAAAGCAGTGGTAAAGCTTTTAACATCCTATGAGCCAGATACATTAGCCTCGATCCTCGTAAGCGTTAAGGGGAAGAAAATTCCTATCTCCCAGCTTATTCTTAGTCATGATAAAGTGCATGAATTATTATGGGATGACAGGTCAATTGAATCCTTGAATTACTTTGTTTACGGAACGGTTGAAAAGCTAATCCGCAGAGAAAAAGTTTGGTATATCAACTTCAAACAGGTAAATGATGTAATGTTTAGTCTAGTCATTTTCGATAAGTATTTTAAACACTTTCCTTTTTCCGATGAACAGCTGGTGGGCAAAAATATACTAGCAACCGGCTTTTTAAAGAAGAATGTATATAAGGAAAAAAATACCACCGAAATGGTAATAAAGAGCAACAAATATGTAGAATTTATTAAATAATGAGAGGGAATTTATATGCGATTTTTAACACCTGAAGAAGTAATTGCTAAAAAAGAAATGAAGAAGAAACTTGTGATCGCGGGCAGCATCATTTCTGTTGGATTTTTAAGCGGAATAATTACTTTTCTAGCGAATATAGCATTCTAAGAGTTTCAACTTTAAAGGAGCATGCGATAGCGTAGAAAAATTTACTGTTGCAATTCGCTCGCAACCAATGATTATAGAATGAAAAAAATGGTAACAAAATAAGAACACATAAAGATTAGTCAGCAATTAGATGAAATAATATTGGAGATTCAAAAATCCGGAAAAGCTAAACTTTGGGAGATTAGATAAAATGAAAAACTCTAACATAGAAAAGACACTTCAAAATATAAACCTAATTCTGGTTCTCACTTTTGGGTTGCTTTATCAAAATGTAACTTACCTGCTAGTTGGGGTTGTTCTTTCTATTGTCATTACAATGTATTTTAATGTTCCTCAAGATAATTTAGAGGAAGGTAAAGGGTGAAGTTTATAATCCACATTTAGAAAGTGGGATATGAAGGAAGGTAAATTCATTGGATAAAAGACACTTGAAATCATGGTTATTGGAATTTGGCAAAACCTTTTTAAAACAAGGGCTTCCAATAATAGCAATAATCATTATAATTCGGCTAATTGTAAATTAGCATTGATACATATAGCGAGAGTATAACTTAATAAGGAAAGTCTTTCGCCGCAAAGGAGTGAATACGAAGTTATGAGTAAAAAAGTAGAAAAACTATTAGATAGAGCAGGTCTATGGGACACCAGATCAAAGCAAGCTGTTGTAAAAGGTGATTATGCAAGGGCAGGAAATCTCAGAACAAAAGCATGCCAATTAGCAGCTGAAGCACGTCGAATTGAAGAAAGAAACTATAATATTTACTCCTTTAATTAACAAAATGTGTATTAAGTGTCTATGATAATACGGGAGAAGGTGTCTCGATTGATTATTAGAAAACTCTTGAAAAGGGAGTGGAATTGGTACAAAGTAGCGGAGAACAAAAAGAATTATGTATCAAAACATTAGAAAGAGTGATTGTTCAACTCGAATAAAGAATAAGTAAATTGGGAAGCGCTAGGAGTGGAAGAAGTGTTTACGTTAGATGGAATTATTAAAGATGTAGAGACGGCTAATGATAGTCAAAAGTTTGGAGAGTGGAAAGAAAAAATAAATTGGCTTATTGAACAAGCGAAAGAAGCTGAAATGTTGCGTATGGAAAAAGTGATAGAAAGAGAGTTTAAAGAGTCAAATTTTTAATGTAAACATACGAATACCGGCTGAAAAATTACGACACAATACGACTAAATTATGACGCAAATGACGGAAAATTTGTGGTAAGGAGTTGTTTTCATGGAGTTTAATGCAGAACATGGTAAGCCCGAATTATAAAAAATAAGCGCACCTTTCGGTACGCATCACGAATAGCCGTAAATCCCGATTTTTTTCAATCGAATTTACGGCTTATTTCAATTTTTGCCCACATTCGGCCTGAATCACTTTTGACCAGGGCATGTATTGATCTAAAATTTCAGGTTTTTGATGGATGCCAAGATTGGGCAGATCCGTCAAAAGTTTCTTCAAGTATTCGTAGAAATCTACACCGTTACTTTTGGCAGTTTCTGCGATACTGAGACAAATGGCGTTCGCTTTTGCGCCGGCTTCACTGACTGAGAAAAGCCAGTTTTTTCTCCCCACGACGTTAGGGCGGATGGCGTTTTCAGCGGGATTATTATCGATTTCAACGCGCCCGTCGTTCAGGTATGCTCTAAGTCCATTTGCCCTGTTCAATGTATATTCAGCTGCTTTCGCCAGCGCATTTTTTCCATAGAATGGTGACGTTTCAACCCATTCAAGGAATTTATCTACAATTGGCTTCGAATATTTCTGGCGTTTTTTTCTTCGCTTACTCGGAGACAAATGTTTAAATTTCCTTTCAAGACGGTATAAATCGTCACAAAAGCTCACACCTATACGGCCATTTTTGCTATCCGCCTTCAGCCAATAACGGCGAACGTGGGCCCAACAATTTGCGAAAGTAACGCCTTCCAACTTGCCATAGGCAGAATAACCATCGCAAATAATCGTTCCTGAAAAGCCTTCAATGAATCCTTCAAGGACGGATCGGGCTCGCGATAATGCACTATGAAAGAGAGTTATTGGTGGTCCTTGGCAAGGAACACTTCGAGACACCCAATTATAAGCATTGGTTTGACCCGATTTACCATCGGAACGGTGGAGTATTTGTCCATATGTTTCATCAATATGTAAAAGCGATTTATTCATCATCAAATCTTTCATTCTTTCATAAATAGGCAATAGCCAATCGTGTGATGCACGAATGACCCAATTCGAAAGATTCTTATCGTTGGTATTCAGGCCGTAACGATCCCATTCCTTAACCTGGCGGTAAAGGGGGAGGTATTGCGCAAATTTATCATAGATGACTTTGGCAAGCACGCTAGGGCTTGCGATGCTACGTTGAATGGCAGGCTGCGGTGCCTTACCACGTTTAATTTGGGCTTTTTGAAATGAATCACCTTTACAATTTTTACATTCATAAGCATGTTCTATGTGTTGGACTTTCTTCATTTTTGCGGGAATAAATTCTGCTTCTTCGCGCACGATTGTACTTCCAATTTCAATCATTTGTCCCTGGCAACAGTCACATTGTATATTTTCTGGATGATAGTGAAATGCTTCAACTTCGATATCATCTCGTAATGAATCATTTCGTTTTTTCTTTTTAATAGTTCGAACAACAGTATAAGAAATGGTCTGTTGGCTTTGTTCTTCTGTGTGCTCAGATTCGCTAAAAGACGGGTCATCATCAAATAATGACGATTGCCCTTCTGGTGCGTTATATCTTGATTTTTCAGTTTTAGAACCATATAAGAGTTTTGTTAAGTGCCGAAGTTGTTGCGTTAACGCTTCGTTCTGTTTCAACGATTGATCCAATTTTTTTGATAGCTCCTGGTTTTGTTGATTCGAATGAGCCAACTGCTCTTCGAGCAATCGAATTACTCTATCAAATTGATTTTCATTCGTAGAAGAAGTATTCGCCACATCATTCACCACTTTTCGTTCGGATTCACTTCTTTTATTATAACGAGTTCGAACAGTGGAATAAAGATAAAATGAAGGGCTTTAACGAATTTAGAAGGCACCTTTTGGTGACTGCTGAATCGCCTTTGGCTGCTGGATAGATAACCCCTCGAGGAGCCACCTGAGCTCCTTTTGAGAGAGATTCCGTACTTCGTTTTCATCCTTTGGCCATTGGAGTTTTCCGTTATCCAAACGTTTATATAGCATGGCGAAGCCATCACCGTCGAAATATAAGCATTTATAGCGATCTTTACTCCATCCTGAAAACAAGAAAATGGAATCCCCGTATGGATCCAATTCAAAGGAATCTTGAATTAATGTGGCTAGTCCGTCAATACCTTTTCTCATATCAGTTTTACCGCAAATGATGTAAATATTTTTTACGCTAGTAAAATCGTGTTTCACGGATTTTTCAACTCCCTCATAACCGTTTGGATGATGTGCTCATCTACGCCGTTGAAGAAGGAGATTTCGGCGTTGCCGGTTTTGATCGTGCAAGTAGGATTTGGAGAAATCACTACTGGATTTGGTGCAGAAGTATTTTTGTTTTCGGAATGTAATGTAACGGGGACGATTGTGAGTTTTTGCTGCGGCATATGAAAAAGCACCTCCTTAAATTGATACGTTGATCATACCAGGAGGTGCTGCTGTTTTTATATGCGTTGTTTGAATACGGGCTTACAGAACATGTTGCTATTATTCTAATGACTGCTTTAGCTGGTTATTGCTTTGGTAAAACTCGTTATATGCGTTCTATTCAAAGGTTTTTTGATAGATTATTTAATTAAATTTTAGTTCGTATTTCGAAAAAAAGTAGTCTATGACTGATATAGTGACTTAAAAAAGACCGTCATCAAAGGACAGTCTAAGAGTTTATGAACAACACATAATTGCTTTATCAAAAGCATCTTCAGGAATGTGAATAATTCTATTTTTAACTTTGTATGGTATTTCATTTTGTTTTAATAATTCAGTAGTATTACTATTTGTTTTCTCTCCAAACCTAGTATATTTGCCTGTATATTTGTTTTGACATGAGGTCGTAATTAGAAGGAAAGAAATGCAATAGATTTCTGTCTCATTATTAAAACTCCTTTTCCATTATAGGTAAATTATACCTCAACGGAAACGAAAAAATATACATTAATTAAATGAAATACGTCACAATTCGAGAAAAGATAGGCGTAGTTGACACATCACTTATTAAGGAGGGTTTAAATGATTTATAAAATGGATGAATTTGTTTCATATTTCTTTTTGAATATTTATGAAAAAAAGAGGATCAACATTAAAAATTACAGGAAATTATCAAGGTTTTTTTCTAGGTTGTTTGCTCGTTTTATGTAGTTAACAATACGTTGAAAGTGTGAACGAGGCACCATTTAGATGCCCATCTTCTTATTTGAACAATTCATAAAAACCTAAATTCATAGGCACAGCCCAAATATAAGCACCGATTAATGCTGCGGGACCAAGAAGTAAATTGAAAAGCTTCTTTGGGAGCCAGCCAAATAACAATCGGAATAAGAAGGCCGTTGCAAACATTGTTGCGGCTAATCCAATAAGCGGTCCAATAAATTGCATTGAGTTGAGCTCAACACCTTTAAAAATGTTCATAGTACACCTCGATAATAAGATGGGGATATTTTACTACTAAAAGAAAAAATTGCGAAAAAAAAACATATTACAGTGAAAAAAGCCAGGAAACTCCTGACTAGATTCTTATACTTCAATAAGCATTGCTTAATTTATTTTTATTAGAAAAATGTCTCATATGTAGGTTTAGTAAGTTATCTAATTCTTGGCTACATGTTAGTGTTTCATAACTACTAATACCTGTGCTAAAAGATAGTTCAACCATTTTCTTTTTCATTAAATTTATTTGTTCTAATAGTAATAATTCAAACAAAACTGCATTCATAATAGCTAAATTCTCCTAGTAAGAATTCTTTAAAAAACACACAAAAACAATTATAGGATAAATTTATGATATTAAAAATAGTTTCGACAAAATATGTCAAAAAAACAAGTATATAATACTGCACAATACGAAGAATAAAATGTACAATAAACTATTAATTAATGGTGGCGATTTGTTCCTTAAGAACAGTCGCTTTTTTACTAACGTGAAAGGGTAGTTTTCATATTATTGGGGATATTGAATTGAATTTACATAGCTTAATTAATTCCAAAAAAAAAAGTCCCCATAAATAAGAGGGACAACAGATATTTACCTTATTATTTTTTATATTTTCTAATATACTCTCCTCAAATTATATCCTATTAAGAATATCTGAACCCTTCCAAGCATGTGCAGCATTGTTCTTTCTAGCCATTTTTCTCTTCAAATAGATCATCGTAGTTTTAATATCCGCGTGACCAAGGCCTTGTGATATGTCCTGGAGGCTTACCCCTTGTTCTGAACTTATGATAGCCCAAGCATGTCTAAAAAAATGGGGGCTAATCGGTTCTTTTCGCATTTTCACAAAATCAAGATCCGCTGTTTTAATCTTATTGGTTATATAATTCGAAAGATATTTAAACGAATATGCTTTACCTTTAGCTGTTGTAAACAGGGGAGAGGTATCGCTTCTATCAATCTTTAAATCCAATCTTCTTCTTGAACGAAAAATCTTAATAGCCTCTAATACATTAGGGAAAATTAAAACTTCTCTTGGCTTTTTACCTTTCCCCATAACGGTTAACCAATATTCCCCCTCAATATAAGTCAAATCACAAACCCTTGCTGTACACAACTCAGCGATTCTGACGCCAGTAGTTGCTAATACTGATATTAATCCGTATAGGATTGGATGGTCTCTAAAGTAATCAATTAGCTGCATGACCTCTACGGAACTCAAATCTTTATCAGGCCTGTCGTATGAACGAACGTTAGATGATTTCATTTTTTGATGGAGGGCGATATCAATATATTTAGTATCGAAAAGAAATCTGAATAAGCCTTTAATAATTACCATTTTTCGATTGAGGGTAGCCACTGAATAAGGTTTATTTTTCTTCCCAAGCGGGGCATCTTTAATCCACTCTTGATACTTCCTAATATGCCTGTGATTTATTTTTTTGAATAACTGGTAATTAGAAACTTCCTCAATTGAAATTTCAAAAATAGATGCATGTTCCAGCAGTTGCTTATAAAACAAAAGAAGATCTCGTATGTACTCCTTTTTGGTGTTTTCAGCTCTATTCTTTTTTTTATTTAAATCTTTTTGTTGATGGACATAAAGATAAATCATTTCTAAATCATTAAATGATGAATAATCTTCTTCCCCACTATGATCTATCGTATCTAGTAATTGAGTATAGAATGAATCATTTATTAAGAACATGGTCAATGAAGATACGGTTTCACTCTTACTTAGTCTTTGAAGAAAGTTGTTTTTTAAATCCTCTTTTAAAACCAACATTTTATTTTTCACTCTATCACTCCTTAGTTATTCTAATTGCTTATACATTAAGTGATTTTATGTACATCATTCAATATATATTTATTTGTATAATCTTATCATATACTATACTTTCTTGTAGTTATAAAGCTTTCTTAAATATTAGTGTAATAGAAAAATAGGTTATTTGTCTACATCATAACTCATTATGCATA